>JBIPMA010000140.1:0-3942 GCA_044369335.1 Schleiferiaceae bacterium
CCGTCCATTCCAAGCTGGGCGTGTCACGGAATGTCGGACGCACATCCACGTCAATACCGTCAAAGTACACCTCTGAATCCGTGAGAATCCACGAGCTTTCGTCCGTATCGTCGTCGCTGAAGTGAAGCTTGGTTCCGCCCTCGACCGGAGTCGTCGCCATCACCATGGTCCACTCCTTGATCCCTGGCGGAAGCGCCTCAACGTGCACAACTGTAGCCTCCTCGCGGAATTCCGAACCAAAGCGCGCACCCAGAACGCCCATTAGTGCGATTCCAACGATTGAAAGCATAAGCGCGGAACCCATTATCGCACGATGAAATGGTCCCTTTTGGCGGAACAGCAAGCGAAGCGCCAGCAGCACCAACGCCACCAGCGGCCCTATAAGCACTAGTGCGGTTGCCGTCCAAAAGTACACGAGTCCAAAACCTGCGGGCAAAAAGATTCCCATAAGCTCTGATACGGACAGGTGCGCTCCGTCAATGGTGATTCCGTTGCCAAAAACAGCAGCGAGAATGGTTGATCCGAAGAAGAACGCGATGACTAAAAACAGTCCGCCCAAAAAGCGACCAAAGCCCACCAAAATGCCGGTGATCACGTCGCCAACGCCTTGGGCTGCCCGACGCACCTTCCGGTGATTCTCCTTGTCTTTGAGGCGAGCCTCCACGTTCTTAAACTCCTCTTCGACCGTCTTGCGGATGTTGTCAAACGTCGCCGGCTTGCCCTTCATGGCCAAGCGCTCTGCAGGCGTAACCGCCTTTGGCGTCGCCGCCCAGAGGATGAAGTACAGCAGCACTCCGAAGCCCGTAAAGAGGCCGAAGAGCACAAACAGAATGCGCACAATCACGACATCAATGTCGAAGTAGCTCGCAAAGCCCGAACAGACGCCCCCGATCATTTGCTCTTCGGGGTCGCGGTACAGGCGACGGCGTGACCGCTCTTCGGCCATGATTGGCTCAGGTTCTTCAGCAGAATCTCCCGCAAAGTCCTTGGGCTGCCCCAAAGTGTTCATCGCTGCCTGCACGTCGTCGGTGCTGACCACTTGGCGGGCACCTGCTAAGCGTTGCATGAAGATTTCGGCAATGCGCGCCTCAATGTCGGCGAGCACCTCTTCGCGACCCTCAGTCGCAGCTAAATGGCGGCGAAGCGCTTCGAGGTAGGCCGATAGTGCGGCGTAGGCATCCTCGTCCAAATGGAAGAGCATTCCGCCAAGGTTGATGTCTATGGTCTTTTTCATGAGTTCTTGAGGGAGTTTACAGCGTCGATAAAAGCGGTCCATTCCGAATTCAGCGCTTCAAGCAGAATTCGGCCCGTCTCGGTGAGTTGGTAGTACTTGCGGGGTGGGCCCGACTTGGACTCTTCCCAACGGTACTCCAACCAGCCCGCGTTCTTCATTCGGGTGAGTAGCGGATACAGCGTACCCTCCACCACGAGCAAGTCGGCTTGCCTCAAGGCTTCTGAGATGTCCGAGGCATAAGCCTCTCCGCGTCCCAAAACCCGAAGCACACAGAGTTCGAGGACCCCTTTGCGCATTTGCGCCCGTGCGTTTTCAGTATTCATTAATGCAAAGATATAAATAAAGCTTGGTACTTTGTTTCACATAGTACTAAAAGTGTGCCAAAGCGAAGTTCAATTTCCTGCGAACCTTGTATTCTCTCAAATGTTACGTACCTAGAAACTTCGACTATGCGCTCACTACTTTTAATCTTTTGCCTCACTCTTGCGGGTTGGGCCACGGCCCAAACCAACGTTCAAGGCGGCATTTACGCCAACACCACCTGGACGCTTGCGAACTCCCCATATACCATGACGGGCTCCATCGTCGTTTTTCCAGGCAGAACATTAACCATAGAGCCAGGCGTCGTTGTCAAAGTCCAAAACCCAGGACTCGGCAACCAATACTACCTCGAAGTGCGGGGTGCACTCGTTGCATTCGGTACCAAATCGCAACCGATTGTATTTGAAAGCGCGGTCCCAAACGACACCAACAAGTACGCCTGGGCAGGCATCCTCGTCAAAGGCACACAAGGCGGAACCATCGACATCAATGCCATTCACTTCAAGAACGCCTACCACGCCCTTGACAACGACCAGGTGGACAGT
The DNA here is from genome assembly GCA_044369335.1 of Schleiferiaceae bacterium. GTDB lineage: Bacteria > Bacteroidota > Bacteroidia > Flavobacteriales > Schleiferiaceae > TMED14. The sequence goes on from JBIPMA010000140.1 coordinate 2,101, forward strand.
ACCCACCACGCATGGAAGCACATGCGTTTCGAGCACAACTACTTCGGACTAATGTACCCAAGTCCCATGGACGTCGATTCTTCATTCTTCGTCAACAACGAATTCGGACTGTTCATCAACGCCTACAATCACGTCGATACGAATCGCATAACCAATTGCAGCTTCGCTCAAAACAATGTGGGTTCTAATGGTTACTATTCCGCGACGGAATTCTTAAACTGCGCATTCGACAGCAATAACTACGGATACTTTTCTGCGAACCCATTCATTCTGAGCTACATCGGCTTCAACAACTGCACCTTCAACGCGAACTACCGCGCAATGGAGTCTCCGGGCGGAGCCTGGATTCGCAACTGCAGCTTCACCGACAACGGCCGCGGAATCAACCAGGCCAATTCCTGCACCATTGAAAACTGCAGCTTTACCGGAAACGAATGGGCCGCGGACGTGTACAACGACACGTACTTCACCAACAACCTTGTCGAATCCAATCAAAATGGACTGACCGTTGCACGAACTACCGCATGGGGAAATCTTGGAGGAGTTCCAGTCGTCGAAGACAATCAACTGTGCAACAATATTTTATACAATGTTCTCAACGGCAGCGACTTCAACCTTGAGCTTGAAAAAAATTGCTTCTGCCTTTCAGATTCCGCCGCCATTGAAGCCAAGATTTACGACGGCTACGACGACATCACGCGCGGACTCCTCAATTTCGCCGTCTACGACACGAGCTGCACCACCCAACTGTACAGAGTGCTTAAGGTGAACATATTGGGTAGCTCTGAAGTTGCACAACTCGCCCTGTCGGCCTACCCCAATCCCTTCGCTGACGTCCTCGTAATCGAGGGCCTGAATACAGGCGACCACGTGCAGGTGCGTACAACCACTGGCCAGCTAATTGGCGAAGCCGAGGCCGCGTTCGCCGAGCTGCGTCTCGACGCGTCCGATTGGCCCCGCGGACTTTACATCATTCAGGTTGAGGGCCGCACGGCACTTAAGGTCCTTAAGCCGTAGCGGAGTATATTCGAGTCATGGTATTCAACTTCCACCGCTGGCTCGAAGAGCACCGCCACGAACTCAAGCCGCCCGTCGGCAACAAAAACCTCACGCCCGACTCCGAGGACTACATTGTCATGGTCGTCGCCGGACCCAACGCCCGCAAGGACTACCACTACAACGAAACCGAAGAAGTCTTCTACCAACTTGAAGGCCGCATCACCGTGCGCACCCAAGAGAACGGTCGCCCCGTCGACCACGTCCTCGAAGCCGGCGACATGTTTGTCTGCCCCGCCAAAACTCCGCACTCACCCATGCGCGAAGCCGGCAGCATCGGCCTTGTCATCGAACGCAAGCGCGCCGGCAAGGGCTTCACCGACGGCCTACTCTGGTTCTGCGAATCCTGCAACCACCCCCTGCACGCCGCCTACTTCGAGCTGCACAACATCGAAAAGGACTTCCTTCCCCACTTCAAAGAATTTTACGGCAGCGAAACCAAGCGCACCTGCACCAGCTGCGGCCACGTCATGGAGACGGATCCGCGCTTTACTTAGCCTTTCGCTGAGATTAGCTCGTTGGTAAAATTGGCGCTCGGAATTCGGCCCCCTCATTGATAGCTCTTTGCGGGCCCAGTTGGCGGCTGCACGCTCGAGCTAACCTTGCTAGCGAGCTAACCTCGCCACGAGCCAATCTCAGCCAACCTTGCCAGCCTTGCCAGCCTTGCCGTAAAGCCACGCCTCCGCATTCTGCCGCAGCACCTTGGCCTTGACAGCGTCCGACCAGGGCATGCTCCGCACCAAATCGCCCGGAACCGCTTCGCCCAAGGGGTAAGGGTAGTCGGAA
>JBIPMA010000141.1:0-3929 GCA_044369335.1 Schleiferiaceae bacterium
GCGCTCGTGGTCTGCCGGATCTGGACGCAAAACCATAACCCTCGTACTCGGATGAAGCTGCTGAAGAACCTTTTGTACGGCGTGCGCCTTGTGGACGTTCAGGGCAGCACCAATTTGGCGGTCGAGTCAGTCACGACCGACAGCCGTAAGGTGCGGCCCGACAGCCTCTTTGTGGCGGTGCGCGGAACCCATTCCGACGGCCACACCTACATTCCGCAGGCCGTAGCTGCCGGCGCGAAGGCGATTGTGGTTGAAGAGGTTCCGGCCGACGCCGCCCCCGGGGTCACCTGGATCAGCGTGACCAGCAGCGCTGAAGCCTACGCCCGCATCGCCTGTTCGTGGTTTGATCAGCCGAGCAAGGACATGACCGTGGTGGGCGTGACCGGGACGAACGGAAAAACCACCACCGCCACCCTACTCTACCACATGCTGGTGCACCGCGGGGTGAAAACCGGCCTGATCAGCACGGTGAAGGTCTGCGTGAATTCCGCCGAAGAGGCGGCGACCCACACGACCCCCGACGCGTGGGTGCTTCAGGGCCACCTTGCCCGCATGCGCGACGCCGGGTGCAAGGTGGTATTCATGGAGGTGAGTTCGCACGGACTCGTGCAGCACCGCGTGACTGGTCTGAAGTTCGCCGGCGCGGTGTTCACCAACATTTCGCGCGACCACCTCGACTACCACGAGACGATGGACAACTACGTGGCGGCCAAAAAGTTGCTCTTTGACGGACTGGAATCCGACGCGTTTGCCCTGGTGAATTCCGACGACACGCACGGCGAAACCATGCTCTTGGATTGCGCGGCGCGAACCCGCACCTACGCACTCAAGCGTCCGGCCGACATCAAGGTGAAGATCCTCGAGTCGCACCTGCAGGGCACGCTGCTCAGCATCAACCAGCGCGAATGCTGGTCGCAGCTCATTGGCGCGTTCAACGCCTACAACATGGCGGCGATGTACGGCGTGGCTGTGGAATTGGGGATTCCGGCCGACGAAGCACTTCAAGCGTTGAGCGCGGTTCGCAGCGTTGACGGACGCTTTCAAAAAATTGCCGGACCCGACAACCGCATCGGAATCGTCGACTACGCCCACACGCCGGACGCCCTCGAAAACGTGCTCAAAACGCTGCAGGACCTCAACCAAGGAGCCCAGCAAATCATCACCGTAATCGGCTGCGGAGGCGACCGCGACAAGGGCAAGCGCCCCGAGATGGCCCGCATTGCCGCCGACCGCAGCACCAAGGCCATTTTGACCAGCGACAACCCGCGCAGCGAAGACCCTGAAGCCATTCTCGACGACATGGAAGCCGGCCTGGACCCCGTTCAAAAGCGCCGCAGCCTGCGCATTAGCGACCGCGCCCAAGCCATCAAGCTAGCTGTACAGCTCTCGAACCCCGGAGACGTCATTCTCGTCGCCGGCAAGGGCCACGAAACCTACCAAGAAATCGCCGGTGTCAAGCATCCGTTTGACGACGTCGCCACCCTTAAAGCCCAGTTTAACGCCCTGTAAACCATGCTGTACGCCCTCTTTGACATCCTCAAGCCTTATGACCTGCCCGGCGCAGGCCTGTTCAGCTACCTGACGTTTCGCGCGGCCCTCGCCATCTTGCTCTCGCTGACCATCAGCCTGGCGTTCGGCGGCCGCCTCATTAAACTGCTCCGCAAACTCCAGGTAGGCGAAACCGTGCGCGACCTCGGCCTCGAAGGCCAGCTCAGCAAAGCCGGAACCCCCACCATGGGCGGCCTCATCATCTTGGCGGCCATCATCGTTCCGGTGCTGCTCGTCGCGGACCTGGGAAACATTTACATCCAATTGCTCCTGCTTACCACCGTTTGGATGGGCGCCATCGGATTCGCTGACGACTACATCAAGGTCTTTCGCAAAAACAAGCAGGGCTTGCGGGGCATCTTTAAGGTCATCGGCCAAGTCACCTTGGGCCTTGTGGTTGGTGCCGTACTGGCCTTTCACCCCGACGTCACGATGAAAGAAGAGCTTCCGGCGACGGCGCTCGACGAACTCTACGGCGAAGTGGGCGGAGGCAAACCCAAATTTGGCCCCGCCGAACAGCACCTGCGCACCACGATTCCGTTCATCAAGGACTCGACGTTTGACTACGCCGACCTCGTGTTTTGGACTGATGCCCAGGCTGAATGGGCGTGGCTGCTATTCATTCCGATTGTGATTTTCATTATCACGGCGGTCAGCAACGGCGCCAACTTGACCGACGGCCTCGACGGCTTGGCGGGCGGAACCTCAGCCATCATCGCCTTCACCCTTGCCATCCTGGCCTACGTGAGCGGATCGGTGGTGTTCGCCAGCTACCTCGACATCATGTACATCCCGATGTCGGGCGAAATGATCGTGTTCGCCGCGGCCTTCCTCGGAGCCGCCATCGGCTTTCTTTGGTACAACACCTACCCCGCCCAAGTCTTCATGGGCGACACGGGCAGTCTGTCAATCGGCGCCATCATCGCCGTCTTTGCGCTCGCCATCCGCAAGGAGTTGCTGATTCCCATCTTGGCCGGAATCTTTTTGGTCGAAAACCTCAGCGTGGTCCTGCAGGTCAGCTACTTCAAGTACACCAAAAAGAAGTACGGCGAAGGCCGCCGCATCTTCTTGATGTCTCCGCTGCACCACCACTACCAAAAGAAGGGATTGCACGAATCCAAAATCGTGACCCGCTTCTGGATTTCGGGCATCTTCTTGGCCATTTTCACCCTCATCACCCTCAAACTCCGCTAGTCCCGTGCGTGCGCAACTTCCCCATCGGATCGCCGTACTCGGCGGCGGCGAAAGCGGTATCGGTGCCGCCCTGCTCGCCGCACACCGCGGCGTGGACGTCTTTTTGAGCGAGGGCAAAACCCTTGGCCTGGGCTACCGCGCGGAACTCGAAGCCGCAGGGATTCCGTTTGAAGAAGGCCAGCACAGCATCGACCAACTGCTGACCGCTGAGGCGGTGGTGAAGAGTCCAGGGATTCCGCCTAGCCACCCAGCTGTAGTCGCCCTCAAGCAAGCGGGTGTGCCCATTTGGTCCGACATCGAGTGGTTCTACCAAAACTGCCCGACTCATGCTAAAATTGCCGCCATCACGGGCAGCAACGGCAAAACCACGACCACGAGCTGGCTCGGCCATATTTTGCGCCAAGCCGGAGCCAACGTTCAGGTGGGCGGCAACATCGGGGTGGGCGCAGGCCGCCTGCTCTTGGAGCCAGAGGCCGACGTCTACGTCCTTGAGGTTTCGAGCTACCAGCTCGAGGACTGCCCGAGCTTTCGCCCCGACGTGGCCGTGCTCACCAACATCACACCCGACCACCTCGACCGCTACGGAAGCCTCGAGGCCTACGCCGAAACCAAGTTCGCCATCGCGCAGCACCAGCACCGCGATGACGCCTTTGTCTTCTACGGCGAAGACCCCGTCAGCCAGCGCTACCTCGAGCGCGTGGCCGCCAACCTCTACCCCATCTACACCTCTGAGCCCGCTACCCTGCCCGCCCAAGGTGCCGCCCCCATTCCCCCGAACTACCTGATTAGAACCGCTGATTCCGAAATGACCATCGACGAACTCGCCCTGCAGGGCAAACACAACACGTTCAACGCGCTTGCCGCTGGCCTTTCAGCGCGCCTCCTTCAGGTTCGCGACGAAGCCATTCGCGAATCGCTCGCCCATTTTGAAGGCCTCGAGCACCGCATGGAATCCGTGGCGCATGTGGGCGGAATCCACTTCATCAACGACTCGAAGGCGACCAACGTCAACTCGACCTACTACGCGCTTGAGAGCATGACCACTCCGACAGTACTGATTTTGGGCGGCGTCGACAAGGGCAACGACTACAGCGAACTCTTTCGCTTGGTTGAGAAAAAGGTGAAGGCCATCGTGGCCATGGGCACCGACAACCACAAGATTGTCGAGGCTTTTGAGGGCCGCGTCA
>JBIPMA010000231.1:0-3911 GCA_044369335.1 Schleiferiaceae bacterium
GGTTGAATAATTCTTCATGTGTTTTTTTCTTTATTTCCCATGCTTTTTGTAATACTTCAAAAGTTACATCGTAATCATGATTCTCTAAGCATTGAAAATACTCTCGTGACAGTTCTGCCAATGATAATAAATTTTTAACTTTAGTATCGTCTAAATTTTTAAAGATAGTATGATTTTTTTCCTCTCCGCGTGGAGGCCTCTTCCCCGTATTTATCAATGCAAAATTGGATATAAGATCTCGACTATTTTCTTTCGTTACTTTTAAACTCTTATATCTGACCTTATTCCGATCAAATTCCAAATTTTGTATGCCTCCTAGGGCTGTTGAAAAATGGTCTTGTCTTCCAATGAGATAGCCTAATTTATTTATTTCGATTTCGCTACTTTCAGTGGCAACATCATATTGAGTGAAATCTTTATTTCGAACTTTTCTGCACGCCATAATCAGTGCATTAGTAAATGCACTTGATGAGCCGAGTCCGGATCCACTTCTGATGTCTGCCATGCTGCTGACTTCAACTCCATTTAAATTGTAGTCAGACAAAACAGTCCGAAATATGTTATGTTTTATTTCTGCCAAATTGTTTACACATTCAATTTCCGAATATCGAACTCTTGTTACTTTCTCATCAATATATTCGTGTAAAGACATATACACATATTTATTTATCGCAAATGTTGTAGTATTTCCATTAAACAATTCAGTGAATAAATTTAAGTCTGTACCGCCACCGATTATCGATACCCGCAACGGACATCTACTTATAATCACGTATTCAACTCAATATATTGGATATATTCAGAAAAGGATTTAAAACTTAAATCTGGTTTTTGTTGTGTTATCTCATCTTCATTGTTTGTTATCAGAACCGTTTGGATGCTCATCTTTTTTCCCATCATTGTGTCTCTCCAATTGTCCCCAATCATAATGGATTTTTCTAATAATATAGGAAACTGTAAAATTGCGGTTTCAATCATGCCTGTTCCCGGTTTTCTACAATTACAGGCAACTTTAAATTCGGGCACTTCGCCCAAATATCCTGAATGTGGGTGGTGTGGACAAATATAAAAAGCATCTACATAGCTTCCTTCTTCCTTTAATTGTTTCTGTATTTCACCATTTATCAAATACAACTCGTTCAAAGTAAGATCTCCCCTCGCAATTTGGGGTGTATTTGAGATACAGATAACTAAGTATCCTTTTTTCTGATAAAAATCTAGAACTCGATGAACGTCCTTCATCAATTTTACTTGACTGACTTTATTTATATAGTCTACTTTATTAATAAGAGTTCCATCTCTATCGATAAAAATTGCAGGCTTGGTGGTTTCTTCTAATTTCAATTCAATTATCTTTTTTATTCTTTCTACTGTACCGATATCCTTAATTACCCTGTTATTAACAGCGCTTAATATTTTTAGATCATTTAAATTTTTTGAAATCATTAAACTCGATATAAAATCTAGTTCACTATTTGCGAGCACATCTGTTGTAATTAAATTCTTTTTGATTATCGCCATACCTGATAACGCTACTGTTTGGATAGCTATCCTACTTGAATCAGATTTTTTTAAAAATTCTATAATTCTATTTTGAGTATCTTGAAGGATTAGATCACTATCTTCCGGATGGTCTGACCATCTAGTAGAAAAAATTGCATCAAAATCTTTATAATTTTCAAGTTTTGTGATCTCAATGAGATGCTTAAGGTAGTCTACATGATAAGTATCTCCATTTAACAAAATAAATTCTTTGGCCAGAAGCTCAACAATCGTTAGCAGCGCATTTTTAGTACCCACGCATTGTCTATCAATCACGATTTTAACTTCGATCTTTTTCTCGTATTCATTTTTTATACTATTGAAAAAATTAATAACTTCTTTAGCTTTATGCCCTAATGATAAAATTACTTCTTTTACTTCATTTTTTATCAATTCATCGAGATGGTTCTCTAATAAACTTTTTGCGTTAACGTTCAAAAGAATTTTTGGAGTTTCGACTCCCTGTGATCTTAGTCTTGAACCCGTCCCACCCGCCAAAATTACAGCTTGATCAATTCTTCTGTGCAAAGTTTAATCCCCATTTCCATTGCTATTTCTTGCTTCCACCCAAATTGCTTTAACTTAGTATTATTAACTATTTCTATGCTATTTTCATCTCTTCGCTGCTTTGCTGATACAGACTTTACTCCAATTTTTAAATTCATGGACTTTAAAATAATTTCGGCAATATCTAATGCCGTATATCCTTTGCCTGATCCGATATTGATGATTTCCACATCTGAATTTTTGCTCAATTTCTTAGTTATAATCTGAAGTGCCTTTACAACGTCGCTGATGTGAAGATAGTCCCTAACATCAGACAGGTTACCCAGTTCAATGTATTTTACTTTACTTTCACTTAGTTGTTTAATTATTGATGGGATCAAAAAGCTCTCTTTTTGCCCAATCCCGTAGACGTTGAAAATTCTACATATATAGAATTTCTCAGTTTCTAATTTATATTCTTGAAATATGTTCTCTAATAAGATTTTCGTTCTACCAAGTATATTTCTTGGATTGATTGGATGATTTTCTTCAATTGGTCCATGCGACTCACCGTAAACTTTGCCACTAGATGAAAATATCGTAGTTAAAGAAATTTCAAGTCTAGACTTAAAGTCTATAATATTATTTGCTAACTTTATTGAATCTTTTTCAAATTCACCAGGGAAAGAATGGATCCTGATCCACTCTGTAGTACCTCCTAAATGGAAAAGATTTATATTTTTAATTTGCGTTTTGCTGACTTTTTTATTTATTTCATTAGCTATTAACCCTAAGTTACTTTCATTTAGCATCTTGATTTCAAAAAAATTTTGTTTTTCTAGAATTAATTTGTTTTTCAAATTCCGGCCAATGAACCCATTCGACCCGACAATTACATTAAAACTTGTCATTATCAAATAAGATAATTCTTGGATGCAACTTCAGTACGCCAATAATTCAATGTATCAAGGAGAATTTGATCTATTGCAATTTTAGGCTTCCAACCTGTCAATTTTTTGAATTTGGAGAAATCTCCAACAAAATTATTCAGCTCTGTGGGCCTAATCTTGGTGCTGTCTACTCTAATCTTGATGTCTTTTATTTTAGACATACTCAGTAGAATACTTAGTGTCTGCTCCATCGTGTAATTCTCGTCATTGCCAATTAGGTATAAATTGCCACTAAGTCCTTTATCCATAGCGAGTGCATAGGCTTCAACCACATCGAATATTGAAGTAAAATTTCGTAACGCGCTTAAATTTCCAACATCTAAAATAGGTTCCTGTAGGTTATTTTCAATTCTTGCTATCTGATACGCAAAAGATGCGTTTGCCCCGAGAGAACTTCTTCGTGGTCCTTCGTGATTAAAAACTCTCGTTCTAATTACATCCAAATTGTAAGAAGCTTCCCAAGCTAATGCAACCATTTCCTGGGCTACTTTAGAGGCTGCATATGGATTTACTGGGTGAATTTTTGAATTTTCGGTTATTGGTAAATCTTCCTTGGAAACATCTCCGTATTCCTCAGGAGTGCACGATATTAGACAGCGAGATTGATTTGAATATTTCCGAATAGATTCGAAGAAATTTACAGTCCCAATCGCGTTAGTTTGGAAATACAGATTGGGCATTTCCCAGGAAGGTGTAACCCAAGAGTTCGCAGCAAAGTAAAAAACATAATCTGGTAGATATTTTTTTATTAAAATATCACATGAATTTGGGTCTAATACGTCCAAATAATCCCAAGAGATTTTTTCCTTCCCCATAAGTTGTTTAAGATTATTTAGATTGGAATTATGGCGTCTAGTTATGATAAGTTTACAATCTATTTCTCTATTTATATAGTCAGCTAAGTGGCTTCCCGCAAATCCTGTTGCTCCTGTG
>JBIPMA010000143.1:0-3888 GCA_044369335.1 Schleiferiaceae bacterium
CTACGGTGTGATTCTTAAGGCTTTAGGTCTTGAGGGCAAGAAGTCCACAGTGGTATTGGCTGAACCAAATAATTCAGTATATTTGTCGTCCCGCAATTTTGAGGGCTCAAAAGTTGTAATTGCTTCAGAATTAAGCACTTATTCAATTTTGAACGGCGGTACACTGGTACTACTTGAGCCTTCGATTGCGAAAATTGAAACCGCCCTAACGGCCAAATAGTGATGGAACAGATTCTAATTCGCCCGGTTCTTACCGAGAAAGCGACTGCCTCAGCAGAGGTAGCGAATCGCTACACGTTTGTCGTCGATAAGAAGGCGAACAAGCTGCAGATTAAGAAAGCAGTAGAGGAGCTTTACAAGGTCAACGTCGAAAACGTTCGTACTATGATTGCTCCAGCTAAGCGTATCGTGCGCTACACTAAGGCAGGGGTTATGGAAGGTCGCAAGCCATCTCTTAAGAAGGCTGTGATTGAGGTCCGTGCCGGTGAAACTATTGACATCTACGCAAACCTCTAAGTCATGGGCGTACGTCAACTAAAACCGATGACTCCAGGCCAGCGCCTGCGTTCGGTAAATGATTTTGCTATGGTAACGTCTGGTGCTCCTGAAAAGAGCTTGACGCTTGCCAAAAAGCGTTCTGGAGGTCGCAACAATACGGGTAAGATGACGATGCGCTACCTTGGTGGTGGTGCGAAGCAGCGTTACCGTCTGGTGGACTTCAAGCGAGATAAGTTCAACATTCCTGCTACTGTTAAGAGCATTGAGTACGATCCAAACCGTACGGCATTTATCGCTCTTTTGGTGTACGCCGATGGTGAGAAGCGCTACATCATTGCCCCAAATGGCATTCAGGTAGGCCAGACCCTTCAAAGCGGTCGTGGCATTGCCCCTGAGGTCGGAAACGCAATGAAGCTGAGTGAAATGCCTTTGGGTACGATTGTTCACAACATTGAACTTCGTCCTGGTCAAGGTGGCATCATTGCGCGTTCTGCTGGAGCATTCGCCCAGTTGGCCGCTCGCGATGGCAAGTACGCTGTACTTCGCATGCCATCTGGTGAAAGCCGCATGATCTTGACCGAGTGCATGGCAACTATTGGAACTGTTTCGAATGCTGACCATGCACAAGTGGACAGCGGTAAGGCAGGACGCAGCCGTTGGTTAGGACGTCGCCCACGTACCCGTGCCGTTGCGATGAACCCAGTTGATCACCCAATGGGTGGTGGTGAAGGCCGTGCTTCAGGTGGCCACCCACGTTCACGTAAGGGTATTCCAGCAAAAGGATACAAGACGCGTACGCCCAAGAAGGCTAGCAACCGTTACATCATTGAAAAACGTAAGAAGTAATCATGGCACGTTCGCTTAAAAAAGGTCCTTACATCCACTTCAAGCTCGAGAAGCGTGTGATGGAGAATGTTGAGGCAGGTAAGAAGACCGTGATCAAGACTTGGTCTCGCGCTTCAATGATTAGTCCAGATTTTGTCGGTCAAACCATTGCGGTTCACAACGGCAAAACCTTTGTACCCGTTTATGTTACCGAAAACATGGTAGGTCACAAGCTTGGAGAATTTGCTCCAACCCGTGTGTTCCGCGGCCATGCCGGTAAAAAAGATAAAGGCAAAAAGTAATAAGCGATGGGAGCTCGTAAAAAAATCCGCGCTAACGCGATTAAAGAGGCACGCCGCAGTGTTGCAATGGCTTCACTGAATAACTGCCCAACTTCACCCCGCAAGATGCGCCTTATGGCAGATCTCATTCGTGGAATGGAAGTAGCTAAGGCACTTTATGTCCTTAAGCACAGCAGCAAAGAGGCGTCAATTCGCCTTGAGAAGTTGCTCCTTTCGGCCTTGACGAATTGGCAAACCAAAAATCCAGAGGCTTCGGTCGATTCTGGTTTAGTGGTCCAGAGCATTATGGTCGATGGTGGCCGTATGCTAAAGCGTGTCCAACCCGCACCACAGGGCCGTGCCCACCGTGTGCGCAAGCGTTCAAACCACGTTACCCTGGTGGTGGGTCGTGTTGCCGAAGAAGGTTCAACCAGCTCTGAAAACGCCTAATCATGGGACAAAAAGCTAATCCTATTGGCAATCGCCTTGGCTACATCCGTGGATGGGAGTCTAATTGGTACGGTGGCCGCAACTACGGAGATAAAATTGCTGAAGATGCAGCAATTCGTAAATACCTATATGCTCGTCTTAGTCGTGCAAACGTGTCGCGCATCATTATTGAGCGTACACTTAAAGTAGTGACTGTAACGATTGCAACGGCTCGTCCTGGTGTGATTATCGGAAAAGGTGGTACTGAAGTAGACAAACTTCGCGAAGAGCTCAAAAAGCTCACCAAGAAAGAGGTACAGATCAATATTCACGAGATTAAGCGTCCTGAACTAGATGCCAAGCTTGTAGCTGACAGCATTGCGCGCCAGATCGAAGGTCGTATTTCTTTTCGCCGCGCTATCAAAATGTCTATGGGCAGTACGATGCGTATGGGAGCAGAGGGAATTAAAGTTCAGATCAGCGGCCGTTTGAATGGAGCTGAAATTGCTCGTTCAGAGAAGTTTAAAGAGGGTCGTACGCCACTTCACACGTTCCGTGCAGACATCGACTACCATATTTCTGAAGCTCACACCACTTACGGTCGCATCGGCATTAAGGTGTGGATTATGAAAGGCGAAGTATACGGTAAGCGTGACTTGAGTAATGTCCTCGGGCAGTCAGGAAAGCGTGTTGGTGCTGGTGCCCCATCATCTGCTGGTTCAGATCGTCCGCGTCGCGGAGCCGGTGGTGGCGATCGTGAGCGCCGTCGTCCTAACAACAATCGTAAAGCCTAACTGTCATGCTTCAGCCGAAAAAGACTAAGTTCCGCAAAATGTTTAAGGGCAAAATGAAGGGTAGCGCGCAGCGCGGTGCCACTCTAGCCTTTGGTTCATACGGTATTAAGTCCCTTGAAGAGGTATGGATGACAGCCCGTCAAATTGAGGCTGCCCGTATCGCTGCTACCCGCTACATGAAGCGCGAGGGACAGCTTTGGATTCGAATCTTCCCAGATAAGCCTATCACGAAGAAGCCTCTTGAGGTTCGTATGGGTAAGGGTAAAGGTGCGGTAGAGTACTGGGCGGCTGTGGTTCGTCCAGGTCGTATGCTTTTTGAACTCGATGGAGTTTCTGAGGACATCGCTAAAGAAGCACTTCGCCTTGCGGCTCAGAAGCTTCCTGTAAAGACGAAGTTCGTAGTTCGTCGTGATTTGGTTAATGCTTAATGCCCCGTACCATGACAACTGCTGAATTGAAGAAAATGAATGCCGAGGAATTGGCAAACCAGTACCGCACGCAAAAGACGGAACTTCTCGACCTTAAGCGCAAGCACCGTTTGAGCCCGCTTGAGAACCCCATGCGACTCACCGCGCTCCGCAAGGACGTGGCTCGTTTGGCAACTGAATTGACCCAGCGTTCTAAGAACTAATACGATGGAAAACCAACGCAATCTGCGCAAAGAGCGCATCGGGGTAGTGACCTCGTCAGCTATGGACAAGACGGTTACCGTCAACGTATCACGTCGTGTAAAGCACGGTATGTACGGAAAGTTCATCACTTTCTCTAAGAAGTTTCACGCCCACGACGAAACGAATGACTGCAACCAAGGCGACACTGTTCGCATTATGGAAGTTCGTCCTCTTTCGAAGACTAAGAACTGGCGTGTTGTTGAAATCATTGAGCGCGCTAAGTAATTAAAAGATGCTACAGACAGAATCAAGGCTCCGCGTTGCGGACAATACCGGCGCCAAAGAAGTTTTGGTGATTCGCGTGCTGGGTGGTACTCGCCGCCGCTACGCTTCGGTGGGTGACACGATCGTAGTCACTGTAAAGGACGCTACCCCTTCAGGCAATGCCAA
>JBIPMA010000145.1:0-3865 GCA_044369335.1 Schleiferiaceae bacterium
GCTGCGAGGTGGCCGTGCACAGCATGCACCATCCGGAGTCGCCCCAAGCCCTCGCTGCCGCCCGCAACCGCCTCGCGTTTGAAGAGCTCTTTCTCGACCAGCTGCTTTTTGCCTACCAGCGCCTGCAGCAGGGGCGCGGCAGGGCCGGTCACCGTTTTGCCAGTGTGGGCACGCACCTGACGAAGTTTTACGAAGAAATTTTGCCCTTTCCGCTCACCGAAGCCCAAAAGCGGGTGGTTCGCGAAATCCGACGCGACATGGGGTCGGGAGGCGCCATGAACCGACTTGTGCAGGGCGACGTGGGTTCAGGCAAGACGCTGGTGGCATTCATGGCGATGCTACTCGCCGTGGACAACGGATTTCAGGCGGCGCTGATGGCTCCGACCGAGATTTTGGCGCAGCAGCATGCGCGGTCGCTCGAAATTTGGGCCGAGCCCCTCGGGCTGCGCGTGGGGCTGCTGACGGGAAGCGTCAAAGGTTCCGCCCGCAAGCAACTGCTAGCTGATCTGGCTGACGGCAGCCTGCACCTATTGGTCGGAACCCACGCGCTCATTGAGGATCCGGTGGTGTTCCACAACCTTGGCCTCGCGGTGGTCGACGAGCAGCACCGCTTTGGGGTGGCCCAGCGCGCACGGCTGCTAGCCAAAAACCGCCCCGTCCCGCACATGCTGGTGATGACGGCGACGCCGATTCCGCGCACCCTGGCGATGAGTATGTACGGCGACCTCGAGCAGTCGGTGATCGACGAGCTTCCGCCGGGGCGCAAACCGATTCAAACGCTGCACCGCACCGATGCCAACCGTCTGGCGCTATGGAGTTTTCTCAAAAAAGAAATCGCGCTGGGGCGGCAAGTGTACATGGTGTACCCGCTGATCGAGGAATCCGAAAAGCTCGACTACAAGGATTTGATGGACGGCTACGAGAGCGTGTGCCGTGATTTTCCGCAGCCCGAATACCAAGTCAGCATTGTGCACGGCCGCATGCGCCCCGAAGACAAGGAATGGGAGATGGGGCGGTTTGCCCGCGGCGAAACCCACATCATGGTGGCGACCACGGTGATTGAAGTGGGTGTAAACGTTCCCAACGCGTCGGTGATGGTGATCGAGAACGCCGAACGATTCGGCCTCAGCCAGCTGCACCAGCTTCGCGGACGCGTGGGCCGGGGTGCCGAACAGTCCTACTGCGTGCTGATGACGTCGTCGAAGCTCAGCGACGACGCCGTGACCCGCATCGAAACGATGGTGCGTACCAACGACGGATTCGAAATTGCCGACGTTGACCTGCAGCTGCGCGGCCCGGGCGACCTGATGGGCACCCGCCAGTCTGGGGTCATGGAGTACAAGCTCGCCAACTTGGTGCACGACGGCCCGCTGGTCGAGTGGGCGCGCCGAGCCGCCGCCCGTATCGTAGACGAAGACCCGCAGCTCGAACAACCTGCTCACGCGGCCTTGAGGGCTCGATTTAGCGACTACGCTCGGGGCCGAATGGCCTGGGGCCGAATCGCCTAGCTCTGCCGGCTTCGGGAATGTGACTTTGGCCCGATTCCTGCGGTCCGTGAGGGCGTACCTTTAGTCCGATGAAGCCCCGACTGCACCTGCCCAAGCCCAAAATTCGCCCCTTCTGGCGGTCGGTCCGACTTACGCACCGTTTTTACATCATCACCGGGGGCTACACCTTTATGAAAGAGGGACTTCGCAAGATGGGCTGGGCCTTGCTCTTTTTTGGCATCGCACTTTGGGCACTCAATAAGTACGTTTTTGACTTGACCTCGGCCGCCGAATGGGTAACGGGGCAGTTGCCTTGGTACCTCGTGGCGCTGACGATGTTCGCGAGCGAGATTGTGGTCGGAATCCTCCCCCCCGACCTCTTTATCATTTGGACCAAGAGCCTCTCGCACCCGTGGCTAATGGTCGGAATCCTTGCCTCACTTAGCTACCTAGCCGGGGTAATCAGCTACGGAATCGGGCAGCAGCTGCATCGGCTCCCTCGAGTGAAGCGCTGGGTCGACGGCAAATTCGCCACCCAATTCACCCAAATTCGCCGTTTTGGTGGGCTTCTCGTAGTACTTGCGGCAGTCACCCCACTACCGTTTCCGCTGGTTTCAACCATTGCGGGCATGGTCGGGTACCGGTTTCAGTGGTACTTATGGGCCGCGTTGACGCGTTTTATTCGCTTTGCGCTTTATGCCGCGGTGATTTTCGGCCTCGTCTAGACCGAACTACCTTTGCGCCATGCGCATTTCATTGGACTGGCTCTCGGACTACCTTCCGACCTCACTTAGCGTCGCCGAAATTGGCGAACGCCTCACCGCTACGGGACTCGAAGTTGAAAAGTCCGAGGTGTTTGACGCCCTTCCGGGCGGGCTGCGCGGAATCGTCGTCGGTGAAGTCCGCGAAGTGCGCCAGCACCCCAACGCCGACCGCCTTCGCGTTACCAAAGTCGACGTAGGCGGCCCCGAATGGCTGAACATTGTCTGCGGCGCCAGCAACGTGGCCGAAGGCCAGAAAGTCGCCGTAGCCACCGTCGGAGCCGAACTCTTCCCCGCCGGCAGCGACAAACCTTTAGTTATTAAGAAATCCGCACTGCGCGGCGAGCCCTCTGAAGGCATGATTTGCGCTGAAGACGAACTTGGCCTCAGCGACGACCACTCCGGAATCATGGTGCTGCGCCCCGACGCCCCCGTCGGTCAGCCCATGGCCGAATACCTGGGCCTCGAGAGCGACCACGTCCTCGAAATTGGCCTCACCCCCAACCGCATGGACGCCATGAGCCACTACGGAGTAGCCCGCGACCTGCGCGCCTCACTGCTGCGCGACGGCCAGGACGTGATGTGGACCGAGCCCACCACCGTGGACCTAAGCGAAATGGCCAGTGGGGCCACTTCGGTGCGCGTCGAAGATTCCGCCGCCTGCCCCCAGTACGGAGCCTTGAAAATCTCGGGAGTCGTTGGCAACCAGCCTTCAGCCGAACCCATCCAGCAGCGCCTTAAAGCCATTGGCCTCAATCCCATCAACGCGCTGGTCGACGCGACCAACTACGCGATGCACGCCCTTGGTCACCCCCTGCACTGCTTTGACGCTACTTCAGTTAGCGGAAGCATCGTGGTTCGCCGTGCCCACACGGGCGAAACCTTGACCACGCTTGACGGCGTTGTGCGGACGCTGCACCCTGACGACCAAGTGATTGCAAACGCCACCGAGGCCATGTGCCTGGCCGGAGTGTTCGGAGGCCAAACCTCTGGCGTTTCGGCTTCGACCACCTCGGTCGTCGTGGAATCCGCGTGGTTTGACCCCGTCGTGACCCGCGCCATGGCCCGCCGCCACAGCCTGAACACTGACGCCAGCTTTCGCTACGAGCGCGGCGTAGACCCCGCCATGGGCCTCGCCGCCCTTGAACTTTTTTGGACGCTGATCGAAGCCCAGTTCCCCGAAGCGCGTATTGAAGGCCTTGACTGGGAGCGCGCCAACGACCCACGGTTTGTGGCCCCTACCCTCGAAGTTTCCATGGACCGCATCGGGCGCCTGCTCGGCGAACGACTGCCTGACGAGGTGTGCGAAGGGATTCTCGAATCGCTCGACATCGACGTGGTAGCCCAGAAGGGCGACCTGTGGACCCTTGGCTTGCCCGTCTACCGCTGGGACGTGCGCCGCGAAGCCGACGTAGCCGAAGAACTTTTGCGCATCTGGGGATTCAACAACCTCGCCGAGCCCGAAGGATTGCGCGTGCGCAGCCAGCCCGAACCCCGCCGCAATGCCGAATCGCTGCACCGCGTGGCCGCCGACTACCTCGTGGCTCAGGGCCTCAATGAGGTCATGAATTTGTCGCTGACCCGCGCGGCATGGTTTGCCGAGCATCCATCGATTCC
>JBIPMA010000244.1:0-3855 GCA_044369335.1 Schleiferiaceae bacterium
ATCAACAAATGATTTTGTCAGTAATTCAAGTGATAACAGATCTAAAGCAACATTAAGTTTATCAAAAACTGCATTCAATTGCGATAATATAGGACTAAATAAAATTACTTTATCTGCCGTTGACGACTCCCTTAATACAAACAATATATTTGTTTACGTCTTAATTAAAGACACGATCAAACCATCATTATATGTAGTTAAGGAGAAGAGTATTTTTATGGATTCAGTTGGAATAGCAAATATTTACAGTCAGGATGTTGAAATCAGATCAAAAATTCCTGACTCTTTATATGAAAGAAACATGACAGCTCGTTATAGTTTAGATTCTGGAAGTAATACAAGTTTAGTAGACACCCTAAATAAAATAAATAATGTTGGCGCAAAATACATCACTGACAGATTCAATAATAGTAAATCAGCATTAAAATTTAATGGGACTTCAAATTTCGTTGATCTTGGAAAAGATGCAGTTAAAGTGACTACAGCGAATCCTTATACTATTTCACTTTGGGCAAAATTGCCATATGCGCCTTCAAGTATACCAAACTTTAGTCAATCTTTTACTCAGAATGGGCACAGGTACTTTAGGTCAAATGAGGCTGTTTCATGGAAGCGTGCCAAAGCCATTTGCGATTCCTTAGGGGGAATTTTAGCGTCACCTTCAAATAGTTCTGAAGATAATTTCATCAAATCTATAGCTGCTGGTGTATCAACATGGATAGGTTTTACAGATGAATTAGTAGAAGGTAAATTTCTTAATTCATTAGGAGACACTTTAATTTACCGTAATTGGAAAAATGGCCAACCTGATAATTTAAATAACGAAGACTATGTATTTATGGATGGGAATGGTCTTTGGAATGATGCTTCAAACGATAATTTGTTCAGATTTATTATCGAATTTGATATTAATACAGGTGTATTTATGAGTAAATACCAAAATCTAGATGCATCTAATAGTAATTTCTTTGTTAGTTCAAATTCAATATCTGGAAATGGTACTAATTCTTTAGCCTTTACAACTCCTGATTCTAACTGGAATCATTATGTTTATGTTTTGGCTAGTGGCGTTAATAATTCTAAAGTTTATATTAACGGACGACTAGTTAGAGAAGGAACTTTAAATTATAATTCAGCTCATAGTCCTATTCCTCAAGTTTTTTTAGGACGAGTTTCAGGATCTCCTCCTAATTATTATAACGGCTCATTAGATGATATTAGAGTATATAACAGAGCATTATCAGATTCTCAAGTTGTTGCTCTTAATAAATTTGAAAGCACTAATCCTTTAGATCGATTTGTTCAGACAGAAGACAATTGTAGTATTTCGCAAAAAATATTTTCTCAATCAAAATTTATTTGCGAAGATCTTGGTACTAAATCAATTAAATATTCTGTGATTGATAAAAGCGCAAATAGGGTAGACTCAACAATTTTAGTTACTATAAAAGATACCATAAAACCGGTTATTAAATTAAAACAAAGCATTTTAAGAGTTGATAATAGTGCTACATTTAAACTGACTTTTAACGACATTGACGGTGGTAGTTTTGATAATTGTAGTATAGATTCCAGACAATTATCAAAGACCGATTTCTCTATTAAAGATACAGGTCAAATTAATGTAACATATACAATTTCAGATAAGTCTGGTAACTCAAAAGCAACAAATGCAACATTTACTTTAGCGTGTAAAGATCCAGAAGTTCCTGCAAATCAAAATTTTGATTATTGTCAATCTGCTTCATCTACTGCATTACAAGTAAAATTACCACAAGGATCTACGGGTTCGCTTAATTGGTTTACAACAGAAAATGGTGGCACATCTACCTCGCAAGCACCTGTTCCAAATACAAATAATGTAGGAACTGTAAACTATTTTGTAACACATGTTTTAAATGGTTGTGAAAGTACAAAAAGAGCAAAAATTACAGTGAATGTTAAGCCATTACCTCAAAAACCGTCCATATCTAGAGATACTGTTGGAATGTTAATTTCATCCTCAAAAACTGGAAATACGTGGATTAAAGATGGGCAAGTTATTAGTGATACGTTACAAATTTTAAAACCAACAGGATCCGGAAGCTATCAAGTAAGAAATTCTTTAAATGGTTGTACAATATCATCCGATACTTATTATTTTTTAGTCACTAATTTAGTTTCATTAGGACTAAACGAATTCATTAATGTTTATCCTAATCCATATATTAACAAGGTAAATATTGATTATAATTTGAAGGGATATAAAACATTAAACCTTGATATCATTGATTTTTCTACTGGTGTAAAGGTTCTTACGAGAAATGGAATTTACGCTGGAACGCCTTTGTATTTAGGACAATTATCGGGCGGAATTTATATCTTAAGAATTTACTCAAACGATAATAAAATTTCCTATCAATTTAAAATGATAAAAATGTAGATTATGAAAAAATTATTTTTTTTAGCTTTCGTATTGTTTCAATTCCTTGCTTCATGTAGTAAAGGTGGATCTGATACACCAGCCCCAACACCTCCAACACCAGTTGCACCAACTCCTGTGGAGTCCTCAATTGCATTCACCATAGATATCGATCCCGGATCTGCAATTGTGTATGCCGCATTATCATCTGCCCAAACAATAGTTGTAAATATTTCATCAACATTGCCAAAGGATGGAGCTACAATAGACTTAAATGTAAAAAGAGAAAGAGATAATGTGACAATATGGAATACTTCCGTTTCAACATCATCTGCAGTGAATACAATGAAAATTGATAGCCTTAAACCAGGTGAACTTTGCATTGCAACAATTGTGACTACTTCAAAAAATACCGCTAGCAACAATGCTACAAAATCTTTTAAGATAGCACGTAAGTAACTATCCTAAATGTTTCAAGTGCGCTACACAAAAATTAAACTATTCGGGGGGATAGTATCTTTTGTGATAGGGCACTTGTTTTTTAAAGAACCTAGCTTTTCTATTTCCATGCCTTCGCAATTTCCCCAGGAGGTAACAACCTCGTATGATCCAATAACTCCACTATCGCCATTGTTTTACGTGTTTTTAAATCACTCAACCCTTTAATGATTGAGTAGGAGTCTTTCAATAAATAAAACACATTAGTAGTGAGGTTTAGACTTTTAGGTTTGTTGTATAATGTTGGTCCAACTTGATTTTGAAACAAAGCATCTATTGCCGCAAAATTTGCTACATAAGCTGCTATGTTTTGATTACTTTCCACATTCAGTGTTGGTTCATTTTGTGCAATACACCAAGCGTCCATTTGCTTAAATGCTTTAGGGCTATTTCTTGTAATGAGTGAGCTGCTTAGTTGATACACAAATCCATCAACCTTCCAGCGCATAGTATTGTAAAGCGCAAGTGCACTATCCCTTTTTGCTGGATTAGTTTCATTTTTGATTTGAGTGGTTAAATACAATTCGGTACTATATTTAATTTCAATGAGTCTACTCATAAGGCCCTGTTGTGGCTGCGTTTGCGCAGCAACATAGTTGAATACTAGTATCATCGTCAAGCTTATAAATATTTTATGAAGCGCATTTTCGTTTAAATTTATTTTCATTTGTATAAATTAATTGTTGAGATAATTATTCAACTGAGTTTGTAGTTGATTATTTGATAGGATATATATGAAAATTATGCGAAAAATTTTGCTGTTCTCAACAACCCCTCACTCTGTGGATTTTGATCATAGTCATTGTCCATTAAATCCATGTTCACGTATTTTACAATGTCCTGCATACTTGCATCCTGTCCATATTGGCTTAGGTTTTTGATTAAGTAATGCGTAAACGCCCCATTGAACCGATTATTGATATACGCGTCGGCACTTAACTGATGCGAAGCACAAC
>JBIPMA010000007.1:0-12929 GCA_044369335.1 Schleiferiaceae bacterium
GAACTAATCACGATTAAAGGCACTTCATTTTGGCAAAAGCGCGAGCCGAACTAGGCTAACTTTGCGCCGTGCCCACCGTGTATCCAAACCTCGTCGTCGCTGGCGCTCCGAAGTGCGGAACGAGCAGTCTGTACTTTTGGTTGGCCGCGCATCCTGAAGTGGCTGCGAGCCGTGAGAAGGAGACGTTCTTTTGGGCTCCAGAGGTCAACCGCTTTAATGCGCGCTGCAACCACATTCAGCACGGCCCCGAGGCGTATGCATCACTATTTAGCCACACGGTAGGGGCCAAAGTTCGGTTTGAAGCCACGGCACCGTACATCTACTATTCAGACGCGTGGACTGGCCTTTCGCGATTGCCTGAAAAACCCCTCGTGCTGTTCCTGCTTCGCGAACCGGCAGCCCGCACGCAAAGCCAGTACCTGTTTGAGCGGTACCGCACCAAGCGCATCAGCACTTCGTTCGAGGACTACCTCAAGGATCCTATGATTCTGGAGCACGGCCACTACGACCGATTTTTAGCGGAATGGAATTCCGCATTAGGACGCGAAAATCTGATCGTATGGCAGTTCGAGCGGGTGATGCGCGATCCGAGGAGCGCGATGAAGTCGTTAGCTACTCAGCTCGGAATCGATCCAGGATTTTACGATCACTTTGATTTTGCAGTCCGCAACGAAACCGTGGCCATCCGCAGCAAAGGATTGCACAGGCTCGGGTTAAAGCTCCAGTCGATGATTCCCCTGGCGGTTCAAGATGTGCTGCTGCCAATTTATCTGAAACTCAACGGAGCCGGTCGGCCAAGGGCATCAGCTGAGTTGAAGGCCCAGACTTCCGCACTAAAGGCAGAGTTTGCCAAATCGAACAGCGAGTTGGCGAAGCGCTTCCCCGAGTTTATTGACCTCGACCTTTGGGAGTGATCGAACCTTTACCCGTGCGAGCCGTTACCGAAGGAATGCGCCGCACTCAGCTTATTCAGCAGCTCCCAGGTTATGCGGGCATGCTTCGGGTAAATACCCAATCGGTTCCCCATTCGAATGTTGCGTTGCACCACCCCACGGGAAGGTATGTGCACCGTGTCCTGCTCAAACTTGCTTCACTGCTGCTCGACAAAGGCGGCGTGCGTACGGTGGGTCATGCAGGTGCGCCGGGGTTGCTGCTTCCGGAAGTGGACTGTACCCGAGGAGTAGAACAAATCCCTATTTGGCCCAAAGGCTACTCGGCGGTTGCGCTCAATGTTTTGGGCCGCCCCGAGGTGAAGGATGCCGTGACCGTTTCTGCTGAGCCGTTTATGGTGCTTGAATTGGATTCCGCGTGGAAAACGTTTGAGGACTACCTCGGCGCGATGAAGACGAAGTACCGGACACGAGCAAAGCGTGCGCTGACGCTTTCGGCCCACTGCGAGCAGTGTGCATGTACGGACTGGCCCGATGCTGAGTGGCTCGAGTGGGCTGGAGAATTGCTCGGAAAGACGCTTGCGGATAAGGTGGTGGCGCTCCCCGAAGACTTGCGCGAACTACTGGCGACGTTTAAACGCGTGTACGGTTCTGATTTTCACGTGCTGGGTTACCGAAGCCACGGCAAGTGGGTCGGATTCATCACTTCGCTGCACGAGGGCGACACGTTGTACGCGCTGCACATGGGTTTTGAACCCGAATTTGCGCGCGAAGCCCAGTTTTACCAGCGCAGTATGATGGATGTGGTGGCCCTAGGAATTGAGCTAGGGGTCAAGCGTGTAAATATGGGCCGCACGGCCACTGAAATTAAGAGCACCCTAGGAGCGAAGCCTGTGGAAAACAGCTATGTGTTCATGGCCAACTGCCGCTGGATGCGCTGGCTGGTCCAGGGCTACGTGCGTTGGTTTCACCGTTTACCGAGTTTTGAGCTTCGGTCGCCGTTCCGCGAAGACTAAAGTTCCAGAATGAATCCGAGCGTCGGAAGCGTGCGCCCGGTATCGCTTCGCAGCAACTGCATCGCGTAGCGTGTAGGGTCATTGGGGTCGACCATGGGCAGCTTGCTCGTTGGATCGCGCTGGACTGTGAGGTAGGGCATGAGCGGAAAGTCATTTGAACCCAAATTCTGCAGGTCGAGGTACCACGTAATGCTATAGTTCTTGCGCGCAGTTACTTTATCGATGCGGAAGTCGATTTGGCTAAAACCTGGAAGGCGTTCGCTGTTTACATTACGATAGTCAAAAACTCCCCGCTGCAAGAGGTCCCAGTTAGCTTGGATGGCCGAAGTAGCCTCGTCGAAGGGCGTGAACGGAGTTCCGCTTGAATAGCGCGCTTTAAGACCCGCCTGCCAGCCCTTGCCCC
Organism: Schleiferiaceae bacterium; assembly: GCA_044369335.1. Classification (GTDB taxonomy): domain Bacteria; phylum Bacteroidota; class Bacteroidia; order Flavobacteriales; family Schleiferiaceae; genus TMED14. Next base: position 2,310 of record JBIPMA010000007.1, read on the forward strand.
ACACGCGGCCGGCGGTGATTGAACCGCTGTGGCGGCTGTCCCACACCGACGGAGCCCACGTCCCTGCCGCGGTTTGAAATTCAGTCTTACCGAAGTGGTACGACGCCATCCACCAGTACTTCCCCTTGAGCTTTTGCTGCAAAAACACCTCGAGTCCGTAGGCACGGCCCTCGCTGGTCGGGGTTGAGGCTTGGTCGCCGACGGCCACGTAGGCTCCGATGGCGTTGGCATAACTGATTTGGTCCTGCAGCAAGAAGGGGTACCGCTGGTAGCCTTTGTAGTAACCCTCAATGCTCACGCGGTAGGTCTTGCCGTTTTGGTATTCTACGCCCGCGGCGGCTTGGCGCACCAGAGCACTCGCAAGGTCTTCGCGGCGACCTTGGGCGGTGTTGGCGGCTTGTATAATGGCCGGCGGAAGCTGGCTGTACTGTCCCACATTGGCGTTGGCAGTCCAGTGCTCGCTCAGCAGGTAGCGCAGGGCCAGTCGGGGCGAAAGGTTGTTGAGCGGATTCGCAGTAGACGTTGAAAGGCTGGCGGCATCTGCACGCAATCCAAAGGTCGCGGTCGCGCGGGGGCCGAGTGGCTGCTCCCAGGTAGCAAATGCGGCTGCGGTTCCGTAGGCGGTGGTGTCAGCCATCACGACGGTGTCGATGGCGGAACCGGTCCAGCGCACGTTCCAAAGATCCAAGTGGTAGGCGCGGCGCTCAAGACTGGATCCGTAGCTCAAGGTTCCGAGGCCCACCGACTGGCGGCGCTCGAGTCGCAGCCGCTGGTTGATTTCGCTCGCATCGTAGGCAAGTTGGCGGTCGGCCTCAAGCCCCGTGTTGCCATTGAATTTGGTGGCGCGGTTCACGATGCGGTCTTGGCTGAGCACTACGGTCCACTGTCCACGCTCGTCAAAGCTGCGGAACCGGATTCCGCCCACCTCAGTGCGCTGCGTTCCCTCGGGGATGTAGCCGACGTTGTACAAGAGGGCATCTGAGGCGCTCGAGTCGGCGGGGTACAAAAAGTAGCGGTCCCAGCCCCCGATGGCGAGTAGCGTGAGGTCGCGGCGGCGGTCAATTTGGTGAACCACACGTACTTGAGCGTCTTGGTAGGCGGGGAGTACCGGTATTTTAAACAGGCGGAAGTAGTACTGGCTGAACGAGTTGCGCGCACTGGCGGTAAAGCGTGTTTTTTTGCCCATGGGGCCCTCAAGCGTCGCGCCGTAGTCGGTTTGCCCGAGGGTGATACGCAGCCCGAGACGGTCCGAGCGGCCGTTGCGCCCTTCCATGGAGAGGGTTCCGCTTAACACGTTTCCGAAGCTACTTGTGAATGCACCCGTTTGGAGTTCAGTATTTTGAACGTGGTCGAGGTTGATGAGGCTGACGGCTCCGCCTGAGGCGCCCTGAATCGAGAAGTGGTTGATGGTCGGAACGTCAATTCCGTCAAAGCGGTAGCCGTTCTCGGCCGGTGAACCCCCGCGCAGCGAGATGGCATAGCCAAAGCTGGGTTTGGGCAAAATTCCGGGAAAGGACTGAATGACCTTTGACAGGTCCAGAACGGCTCCGGGCATGCGCTGCATTTCGGCCCATCCAATGGACTTTATGCTGAGGGGCGATTCGTTGGTGCTGCGAAATGCGTCTGCAGTCACGACGGCTTCGCCGAGGACCTGAATTGGCTCGATTTCAATGCTCAATTCGTTGGGTTTGACGGAATTGATCCAAAGCTCGTGGATAGTTTTGACGTAGAGGCCCTCGTCGCCGGTCACTGTGAGGTTGGCGAGGCCTGACGGCAGATGTTCAAAGCGAAAACGGCCCTCGGCATCGGTATTCGTGCGGAATTCTTGAATGTTGGGGCTCGTAGTAAGCACTACAGACCAACCCGAAGCGGCTTGGGCTCCTTGGGTGAAGATGATGCGACCATTGAGTACGGCTTGGGCGCGAAGTCCCCAGCTAGCAGCTACGAGCAAAAATGCCCCAATCCAAAATTTCATGGCGCGAAATTACTTGGCTATCGCCGAGTAAAATACCCACAAAAGTCATATTTTACCCCGAGGCGTCGGCCTATTGGTTGTACTGCGTCATCGCAAGTGAAGGGCCGGCGAGTACATAGGTTTCGAGCTGCTTGATAGCTCGGTCCATACCGGGCTTGAGCAGGTCCATTTCTTCGGGTGTCCAGCGCCCGAGCACGAAGTCAACTTGGTGGCCTTTTGGGAAGTGCTGACCAATGCCAATGCGTTGGCGTGCATAGTCCTGCCGGCCAAGTGTGGCCTGAATGTCTTTAAGCCCGTTGTGCCCTCCATCGGATCCTTTGAGCTTCAGGCGAACATGGCCCACGGGAAGCGCAAGCTCGTCGACTACGACGACTAAGTTTTCGATGGGAATCTTTTCTTCGTCAAGCCAGTAGCGCACTGCTTTGCCGCTGAGGTTCATGTAGGTGCTGGGCTTGATCAGTACGATCGTCCGTCCCTTGATGCTCAACTGTGCGCGGTCGCCCAAGCGCGAAATAGAAAAGGACGCCGAGTGGGCCGAAGCCCAGGCGTCCAGTAGGTCGAACCCAATGTTGTGTCGGGTCCGGGCGTATTCACTGCCCGGGTTACCCAACCCCACCACGAGGTACTTTTTCATTTACTCTGCGCTTGCCTCGGCAGGAGCAGCTTCTTCTTCGCCTGCTTCGTCGTCGGTATCGGCTACCGCGTTACGTGACATTGCGATTGATACCACCACGGCGTTCTCTGCGTTGAGGATTTCGTAAGGCTTGCCTGCTTTTACGTCAGCAACACGAATTGCTTGGCCGATGCGAAGCTCAGTGATATCGTGCTCGATGGATGAAGGAAGGTCGTTGATCAAGCCCTTAACCTTCAGGTTACGAAGGCTGAACTTCAACTTACCACCGTTACGCACACCACGTGAGTTTCCGGTCAGTACCATGGGCACTTGGATGGTGACAGGCTTGCCGTCAAGAACTTGAATAAAGTCTACGTGGGTCAACGAATCGTTGAGTACGTGAAACTGCATGTCTTGAATGACAGCTTGGTAGGTTTTGCCGTTGAGCTCGATCGAAGCCATGCGGGCCTCTGCCGTGTAGACGAGGTCGCGAAAGGCGAGAATGGGAGCGTAAAAGTGAACAGGGGCTTCACCTCCGTACATCACGCAGGGAACTTGGCCCTGATCGCGGAGCTGCTTGGCGTACTTGGTGCCCAATTCGGTGCGGACGGTGCCTTGGAGAGTTACGGATTGCATGGCTTAGAGAATCGAGATTTAGAACAAAAAGTGGTCGCTGATGGACTCGTTGGATTGGACTTTGCGCATCACCGAAGCGAAAATTGGTGCTACGCTGAGGGTGCGGATTTTAGAACTGTTCCGCTTCAGAGGTATGGTGTCAGTAATGACGAGTTCGTCGAGGGCAGAGGCTTCAATGCGCTCAATTGCGTTGCCAGAAAGCACGCCGTGGGTACAGTAGGCACGCACAGATTTCGCGCCCTCCTCCATCAACATATCCGCTGCTTTGGTCAACGTGCCCGCAGTGTCAACCATATCGTCGAGCAAAATGATAGTGCGGTCTTTGACATCGCCAATCACCGTCATTTTGTCAACGACGTTTGCTTTTTTGCGCTGCTTGTAGCATATAACGACTTCTGCACCCAATTGGTTTCCGTAGGCCGAAGCGCGCTTTGAGCCGCCCACGTCAGGTGACGCTATGGTGAGGTTTTCAAGCTTTAGGCGCTCGATATCCGGAACGAAAATGCTGCTGCTGTACAAGTGATCAACGGGGACTTCAAAGAATCCTTGAATCTGGTCCGCGTGAAGATCCATCGTCATGACTCGGGTTGCGCCGGCGGCTTCGAGAAGCTTTGCTACAAGCTTACTGGTAATTGGAACGCGTGGCTTGTCTTTGCGGTCTTGACGGGCGTATCCGTAGTAAGGAATCACTGCAGTAATGTGGCGAGCTGAAGCGCGCTTAGCGGCATCAATCATCTGAAGGAGCTCAAATAAGTTCTCGGCAGACGGCATGGTGCTCTGAATGAGGAACACGCGACGTCCGCGCACCGATTCCTCAAACCACAGCACATATTCGCCATCAGAAAATGGCTGCATCGCAACCTTACCAAGGCCTTGGCCGTACTCCGACGCAATCGCTTCCGCGAGTGAGGTCGTAGCCGTTCCGGCAAAGAGTTTAGCGATGGGTTCCATACGAGATTTCTTCAGGGGGTGCAAATGTACGAATTTATTGTGTACTTTTGCCTTCCCTTGCCCAGGTGGCGGAATTGGTAGACGCGCACGACTCAAACTCGTGTTCCCCTGGAGTGCGGGTTCGATTCCCGCCCTGGGCACAAGGATCTCTCTTAGCTTATGGCTAATATTAAAACCGCGAAGTACGACGCAGCTTACCTGCGAATGGCGGCCGAGTGGTCCAAGTTGTCCTATTGCCAGCGCCGCCAGGTCGGAGCGCTTATTGTAAAGGGACGTAGCATTATTTCAGACGGATACAATGGAACCCCTAGTGGGTTTGAAAATTTTTGTGAGGACGAAGAGGGCTACACCAAGTGGTATGTACTTCATGCAGAAGCCAATGCGATCCTTAAAGTAGCTTCGACCACTCAATCCTGTGAGGGTGCGACGCTCTATTTGACCATGTCCCCTTGCCGCGAGTGCAGCAAGCTCATTCACCAGGCCGGAATCCGCCGTGTAGTCTACGCCAGCGAATACAAAGACCTCTCTGGTGTGGAATTCTTGCGCAAGGCCGGGGTTGAGGTAGAGCTCTTTGAGCTGTAACGAGCCACTGGTTTCAGGATTCTTTTTTCTCGCTTGGCCCTATTGGGCAGCTGAAGCTGAATTCGAACGGTAATAAGTAGTCAGTAACAAGTAGCCAAAAAAAAAGCCACCCTATCGGATGGCCTCTCTCTTTAGAGCTCTAGAGAAATTACTCAGCAGCAGCCTCTTCGCCTTCAGCAGCAACCTCTTCGGTAGCTTCTACAGCGGTGGTGTCTTCAGTAACTGCCTCTTCAACCACGGTCGTGTCTACAGTCTCTTCAACAACTGCTTCTTCAGCGGTGTTGTTGCAAGCGGCGAAAGCAACGAGGGCCAGGGCGCTCAGAAAAAAGCTTACTTTTTTCATTTTGGGTTTTGGTTTTTAATTGTTTAGGACTTCGAAATCCACTGCAAAGGTATATGAATTTTTTCGCTGTGCAAGAGGGTGCACTTAAGCTAATTTTTTCAAGAGCGACGTCATCGATACCGACGATTGAAGTCGTCCAGCTAGCTCTGAAATCGGCATGCGCTCCTGCTTCATGCTGTCCCGGTCACGGAGTGTAACTGTTTGGTCTTCAAGCGATTGGTGATCGACCGTGATGCAATATGGAGTTCCCACGGCGTCCTGACGGCGGTAGCGCTTGCCAATGGCATCCTTCTCGTCGACCGAAACTTGGAAGTCCCAGCGCAGCTGTTCGTACACTTTTTGCGCGAGTTCGGGCAGTCCATCTTTCTTCAAAAGTGGCAAAATGGCGACTTGAGTTGGAGCAACGGCGTAGGGCAAGCGAAGTACGCTTCGCATCGAGCCGTCTTCGAGCACCTCTTCATCAAGAGCAGTTGATAGAACCGCTAAGAACAAGCGATCTAGGCCAACCGAGGTTTCAACTACGTATGGCGTATAGGATTCGTTGGTTTCGGGGTCAAAGTACTGGACTTTGCGGCCTGAGAATTCAGAATGGCGGCTCAAATCAAAGTCAGTGCGCGAGTGGATGCCTTCGAGCTCTTTGAATCCGAACGGAAACTGGAACTCTATGTCAGCTGCAGCATTGGCGTAGTGAGCCAGCTTCTCGTGGTCGTGAAAGCGGTAGCGTTCCGAACCGAGGCCAAGGGCGAGGTGCCACTGCATCCGCGCCTGCTTCCAGTGGTCGTACCACTCCATTTCGCTGCCGGGGCGGACGAAGTACTGCATTTCCATCTGCTCAAATTCGCGCATTCTAAAGATGAACTGTCGGGCTACAATTTCGTTGCGAAACGCTTTACCCGTTTGGGCAATTCCAAACGGAAGCTTCATGCGCCCCGTCTTTTGCACGTTGAGAAAGTTCACAAAGATGCCTTGAGCCGTCTCGGGGCGCAGGTAGAGGTCGCTGGCTTCCTCGGCAACGGAACCCATTTTGGTGGCGAACATCAAGTTGAACTGGCGCAGTTCGGTCCAGTTGGCGCTTCCGCTGACCGGGCAGGTGATTTTTTCGTCGATGATGACCTGGCGTGCCGCAGACAAGTCGCCGGCCTCGAGCGCCTTGTTGAAGCGCGAAAGCGCCTCGTCGGCCTTCGTGAGGTACTCCACCACGCGCCCATTCGTGCTGCGGTACAGTGCCTCGTCAAACGTTCCGCCAAAGCGGGCCTTGGCTTTTTCGACTTCTTTGTCGGCCTTTTGGCGAAGCTTTTCGGCGTAATCTTCGACCAGTACATCCGCGCGGTAGCGCTTCTTGCTGTCTTTGTTGTCGATCATCGGGTCGTTGAACGCATCTACGTGCCCGCTGGCCTTCCACACGGTGGGGTGCATAAAAATGGCGGAATCGAGACCCACCACGTTTCCTTGCAGCTGGACCATCGCCTTCCACCAGTACTGACGAAGGTTGTTTTTGAGCAGAACTCCGTTTTGGCCGTAGTCGTACACTGCGCTTAGCCCGTCGTAGAGCTCGCTCGACTGAAAAATAAAACCGTACTCTTTGGCGTGGGCAATGACGCGCTTAAAGGCCTCTTCGGGATTGGGTGTCGACATGGCGGATTAGGATAAAAGTGTAGGCATGTTGCTCGTAAAAAGCTTCACCGAAATTGCTAACAGGATGATTCCAAATACTTTGCGAAGCACGTTGATTCCGTTTTTACCGAGAACATGCTCAAGGCGGCGGGTGTTCTTAAGAACGACATACACCAATACGGAGTTGATCAGTATCCCGATAATGATGTTGATGGTTTCGTATTCCGAACGAATGGAGACGAGGGTGGTGAGGGTTCCGGCGCCAGCAATGAGCGGAAAGGCGATAGGTACGATGCTGGCAGATTCGGGTTCCGCCTCTTTGTAAATGCGCACCCCGAGAATCATTTCAAGGGCCAGAAAAAACAGGACGAGTGAGCCCGCGACGGCAAACGAGGCCACGTCAACCCCGAAGAGCTTGAGGATTCCCTCGCCCACAAACAGAAAGAGGATCATGATGACCGTAGCGGCCAAGGTGGCCTTCTCGCTTTGAATGTGTCCGACGCGGTTACGGAGCGAAATCACCACAGGAATGCTTCCGATGATGTCGATCACCGCAAAGAGGACCATGGTTACGCTGAGGATTTCTGAAAAATTCACGATGCCACAAAGGTAGTGTGTTGCCGGCGGAGCGGCTACTTTTGTCCCTGTGATCGCCATTGGGAATACGTTAGCCTCAGATGAAGTTTTTTCGCACGCCTTCGTCTGCGATCTAAGCAAGTGCAAGGGCGCATGCTGTGTCGAGGGAGATGCTGGGGCTCCGTTGCGCGACGACGAACTAGAGATTCTGGACCGAATTCGCCCTGCGGTCGAACCCTACCTACGGCCCGAAGGGCTGGCCGCCCTTACCCAACAGGGTGCCTACGTGCGCGACACCGACGGCGAGTGGGTAACACCGTTGGTCGAAGGCAAAGAATGCGCGTATGTGGTGTTTGAGGGCGGAACTTCGTTCTGCGGAATTGAACGCGCCTACCGCGATGGTGCCGTCGACTGGCCCAAGCCGTTGTCGTGCCATTTGTATCCAATTCGGGTCACTTCGTACAAGGCTTATGACGCCTTGAATGTCGACCACTGGAAGGTCTGCGAACCCGCATGCAGCCTGGGTTCTTCGCTTCAAGTTCCCGTATTTCGTTTTTTGAAGGATCCGCTCATAAGAGCCTATGGTCCAGCATGGTACGAAGAGGCGGAGCTGGTGCACCAAGCCCTCGAGCAGGAGCGCGGCAAGGCCTAAGGGCTTTGTTGAAAACTATGGTATAATGTTCAAATCTATGTCTTGTCCCGTGGGCAATAGTTTTGAACTTTTGTAAAGCGCAAAACAGCCCCTCACGGTAAGCCCGCTCGCTTCGAAATGCTAATGTTTTGTTATTCAAGAGGATACGAAAAAAGAATTTGAACGATGAGCCACACTATGAACACTAACGAGCCGATACTCAGCGAGAACCCAAACCGCTTCGTGCTCTTTCCCATTGAGCACAACGACATCTGGGAAATCTACAAGCGAGCAGAAGCTAGTTTTTGGACTGCTGAAGAAATTGACCTGCACCAGGACGTTACCGACTGGGAGCACAAACTCACAGAGGACGAGCGCTACTTCATCAAACATATTTTGGCTTTTTTTGCCGCCTCTGACGGTATCGTGAACGAAAACCTCGCCGAGAACTTCGTGAATGAGGTTCAGTACACCGAGGCCAAGTTCTTTTACGGGTTTCAGATTATGATGGAAAACATCCACAGCGAGACCTACTCGCTGTTGATCGATACCTACGTGAAGGACCCTGCAGAGCGCCACCAGCTGTTCAACGCGATTGACACCTTTGAGGCGATCAAAAAGAAGGCCGATTGGGCGCTTCGTTGGATTTCTTCGCCCTCGTTTGCGGAGCGTCTTATTGCATTTGCCGCAGTAGAAGGCATTTTCTTTAGCGGAGCATTCTGTTCGATCTTTTGGATGAAGAAGCGCGGCTTGATGCCGGGCTTGACCTTCTCGAATGAGTTGATCAGCCGCGACGAAGGCATGCACTGCGACTTTGCGGTTCACCTTCACAACCACCACCTGATCAACAAGGTGCCCAAAGAGCGCATCACTCAGATCATCGTCGAGGCCCTCGACATTGAGCGCGAATTCATTACCGAATCGCTCCCCGTTGACTTGATCGGTATGAACAGCCGACTCATGGCCCAGTACCTTGAGTTTGTAACCGACCGCCTTCTTTCTGAGTTGGGTTGTGAAAAAGTGTACAACAAAGAGAATCCGTTCGACTTCATGGACATGATCTCACTTGAGGGCAAGACGAACTTCTTCGAGAAGCGCGTGTCAGACTACCGCAAGGCCGGCGTGGGATCCGAAGTGGAGTCTAAGGCCGACACCTTCTCGTTCGACTCAGATTTCTAATTGATTTAGAGCATGATGCACGTTATAAAGCGCGACGGCCGCAAGGAAGCCGTCAAGTTTGACAAGATTACCGCCCGGATTCAAAAACTGTGCTACGGACTTAGCCCGCTTGTTGACCCGACCGCTGTGGCCCTCCGCGTGATCGAGGGATTGTACGATGGGGTTACGACGAGTGAATTGGACAGTTTAGCTGCGGAAGTCTCTGCGTCGATGACCGTGCGTCACCCAGATTATGCTCAACTTGCGGCGCGTATTGCAGTGAGCAATCTGCACAAGAATACCAACAAGTCGTTCACTGAAACGATGCGCGCAATGCACCAGTACGTCAATCCCAAGACGAACCAAGCATCGCCGCTCATTGCTGACGACGTGATGGAGCTCGTCGAAAAGAACTCTGAGCTCCTCGATTCTACCGTGATTTACGACCGAGACTTCAACTACGACTACTTCGGATTTAAGACGTTGGAGCGCTCGTACCTTCTTCGCACGAATGGTCGCATTGCTGAGCGCCCGCAGCAGATGCTTCTGCGCGTTTCGCTCGGAATCCATAAAGAGAATATTCAGGCTGCCATTGAAACCTACGACGGCATGTCGCGCGGCCTTTACACCCATGCTACTCCGACACTTTTTAATTCAGGCACACCAAAGCCCCAGATGTCGAGCTGTTTTTTACTACAAATGGCCGACGACAGCATTGACGGCATCTACGATACCCTGAAGCAGACGGCCAAAATTTCGCAGAGCGCCGGAGGAATTGGACTGAGCATCCACAACGTTCGCGCTACTGGATCGTACATCCGCGGTACCAACGGAACCTCAAACGGATTGATTCCGCTATTGAGAGTCTTCAACGATACCGCACGCTACGTAGACCAGGGCGGTGGTAAGCGCAAAGGCTCTTTTGCCATCTACCTCGAGACATGGCATGCGGACATCTTTGATTTCTTGGACCTCAAAAAGAATACGGGTAAAGAAGAGCTTCGTGCCCGCGATCTGTTCTACGCAATGTGGATTTCAGATCTGTTCATGGAACGCGTTGAGGCCGACGCAGAGTGGACCCTTATGTGCCCCAATGAGTGCCCTGGTCTGTACGATGCCTATGGTGAGGCCTTTAAAGTGATGTACGAAGATTACGAGCGTGCCGGCAAGGGGCGCCGTACGATCAAGGCACGCGAATTATGGACCAAGATTTTGGAGAGCCAGATCGAGACAGGCACTCCGTACATGCTCTACAAAGACGCGGCCAACGAGAAGTCCAATCAAAAGAACTTGGGTACCATTCGCTCGTCCAATCTGTGCACCGAGATTCTCGAGTACACGGCTCCAGATGAGATCGCGGTGTGCAATTTGGCGTCCATCGCACTTCCAAAGTATGTGGACAACGGAGCTTTTGACCACCAAATGCTCTACGACGTCACGTACAAGGTTACTCACAACCTGAATGACGTGATTGATCAGAACTACTACCCGGTTCCTGAAGCACGCAATTCGAACATGCGCCATCGTCCAGTCGGACTCGG
>JBIPMA010000190.1:0-2923 GCA_044369335.1 Schleiferiaceae bacterium
GCTGCCTGCATTTGGAGCTGGGGATAGTGTATTCCCGGTTCAAAATCTAGGAATTGTTGGGCGAGGTGGGCGCTCAGGTCCTTCCAGTGTAGGTTGAGTGCGTGGCATCCAAAACTCACGAGCATGGCACGCATACGAAAGTTCAGGTATCCGGTTTCGTTTAAGCTTCGCATGCATGCATCAACCATGGGTACCCCGGTTTGCCCCTGCTTCCAAGCGTTTAATTGTGCGGAATTCGCGCTAAACGTCTGCTGGTTGTACCCTCTGTTCACGTGCTCGAACTCCATCCGAGGTTCCGATTCGAATTTTTGAATGAAGTGTTCGCGCCACCTCAGGCGGCTAGCAAATGCCCGTGCATCGCGCATCGAAAGCAGGTCACCGTCGCGTGTTTCGGCAAAGGTCCGCACTACCTGCTTAAGACTCAGGTTGCCCCACGCTAGGTAGGGGGACAGGCGACTGCAGTGGTTGCGCGCGCCCTCAGGCTTTGAAATGTGCGCCATGTAACCGCGCCCGCGGCCTCCCGCCACAAAGCTCCGCAGGTAGCGATGCCCCCAAAGCCGCGCCGCCCGTTTGGGCGACGCCCGCTTCGCGCGCGGGGCGCTCCACCTTCTTCACCTCGGCCCACTTTAACCAGTCGGCTGTAGGTTTCCAGGATTGTCCGCATTCCCAATTGCACACGGCGAGGGGCTCCTTAAACATGACCTCGTTCCAGTGGGCGTTCCAGTCGTCGCGTCGCTTGAGTCCCCGCCGCACCGAACCATAGGGCGATTCGTGCCATACAATTCCCCGCTCCCTAAACCATTTTTTCATCTGCCGGTCGCGAGCAAACGAGGTTTCGATACCAATTTCTTGGTGGCTGAATACGGCGCCAATGGGAATGCCCGCAAATGCTTCAAGGGCTTCAAATGCTACAGTAGCTTCAGCGGCCACATAAAAAAACGGCAAGGGATTGCGGCCATCGGCCACATCGTTGCTAGTTCCGTGGCCTTCGGCCGCATCATTGCTGGTTTCGTGGGCTGCGGCCGCATTAACCGCTCTTATATCCAATTCTCCAAGCAGTGGACGAGTCGCAGCAAGTTCCGCAGCCGATTCGTACTCAAAGCAGGCATGGCGGTTGGAGTACACGGGTTGGGCCCACAGGGAGGGCTCGTGAAGGAGCAGGGCGACGACCGGTTGGCCACTAGCGACTGCAGTGGCTAGGGGCGCATGGTCCTCCCAACGCAGGTCGCGTTTGAACCAAACGACCTGGAGCTTCATGGCTTCCGAAGAAATACCCAGCGGGCGGACTCGGATTCCGACTTTTGAAAACGGTAACCTTCCTCGGTAAATGTTTTAGCCGCTTCGGGGTCCGAGCTCGAATGGTTGGCGAGAAAGCGCGCCATGGCTCCGCGCGCCTGCTTGCTCAGGGCCGAAACTGAGCGGGTTTTGCCATTGACCGTCTGAAGGAATATGCAGTCAATCCACTCAAATTGAGACCGGTCAAGTACCTCTGAATACTCGTCGCTGGCGCAGTTGACGATGGGGCAACCTTGGGCGTCGTGGAGCATCCAATTTGTGACGGGCTCTTTCCATGTGTGGATAATTCGCTCGCCTCCAAGGCTTTGCCCGACGTCGAGGCGGTAGGGGAACACGCTGTCGCTGGGGCGCAGGATTCCGTACAAGCCCGACAAGATGCGCAGGCGCTGTTCGGCCACATCAGGGTTGGTCCATAGGTCGGGCTTTAGGCGACCAAAAGCTTCTCCGGTGAACGTCCATGCGGCTTTGGTTCCGACCGAGTGAGGCATCCAAGCGGACCATTGCTGCGCAGCCCCCTCGGCCACTTTGGCGCTGCATCCGTACCAATCAGCCCAATCTCGTACTTCAGAACGGACTCGGTCCGCCATCGATCCAGCCAGCTCGAGCAAGGGTGCGACGGAGGTTCCGGTCGGAGCTGTAACCGCGTTCATTGTTTTCGAGGGGGAGAGTAGGATCTTCATGCTTCCGGGCGTGACCTCAGTTCAACGCAGATACGTTTTTAAATGTTTACTGTGGCGCAAAGGTCGCTACGTCGCCCTGCCGCGAGCGAGAAGCTAGCAAGCCAGTAGCCAGAAGCTAACGAGCCAAACTCGCCAATTTTACCAGTCTTGCTAACGAGCAAACCTTGCCAATTTTACGAACCTCGCCAACAAGCCAACTTCACCAACTTTACCAACCTCGCCAACTGCGTACTACCTTGCAGCTATGCGACACTTCATGACTCTTTTATTGGGCCTCGCGGCGGGAATCGCCGGGGCTCAAAAGCTCCCTGAACCCATTAAGTTGGGTACCTCACTGCCCATGGCCGAGCATTTGCTTGGAGATGCCACCCGTGAAGACGATGCGTCGGCCACCTTGGGGTCGCTGCAAAAAACACATGGTTTGCTGGTGATTTTCACGAGCAATTCGTGCCCGTTTGTGGTCGGAAACGGCGACAAATCCGAGGGCTGGGAGGGACGCTACCCATCCATTGCGGCCTTAGCGCGCAAGCTCGACATCGGGGTGGCCTTTGTGAACTCGAATGAGGCAAACCGCGGAACCACCGAGTCCACGGAGGCCATGCGGGCCCGTTGGAAGAAGTATAAGTACCAGGCACCGCTGCTTGTGGACGACCGGCACCAGGTTGCAGACGCGTTTGGTGCGCGTACGACTCCGCATGTGTTTTTATTTGACGGTACTGGAGTGCTCGTTTACACGGGTGCGATTGACGACAACGTCGATTCCGCCAAAAAAGTGAAGAAAAATTGGTTGATAGACGCCATGAATGCGGTGGCCAAGGGCCAGTCCGTGAAGGTCGCCCAGACTAAGAATTTGGGGTGCAGTATTAAACGCGTTCAGTAGGGCGTGCAGGCTGAGGTTATTGCCATCGGAACCGAGCTTCTGCTCGGCCAAACCATTGACACGAATT
>JBIPMA010000146.1:0-3842 GCA_044369335.1 Schleiferiaceae bacterium
TTGGAGCGCGTTTAGCACGTTGGCGAGGTTAGCAAGATTGGCTCGTTGGTAAAGTTGGCGAGGTTAGCTCGTCGGCGAAGTTGGCGAGGTTAGTTGCCTGCCTGCTTCACGTTTCTGGTAGCTGGTTTTTTACCACCAAAGAAGGGTGCGGACATTCTCGTCCTGATCGAACCTATCGAACGAATTCATCATGGTAGCGTGTAATCTCGCTAACCTGCCAGCGGGCCAACGAGCCAACCTGGCCAAAAAAGCCAACGAGCTAACCTGGCCAAAAAGGCCAACGAGCTAACCTGGCCAAAAAGGCCAACGAGCTAATAGCTCAGCAGCCCCTCCAACGCCACACGCACCTTGTCCGCGTTGGGCAAGTACGTAAATTCGAGCGTTTTGTTGAGTGGGATGGCCGGGGTGTCTTCGGCACCCAGTACGCGCACCGGCGCGTCGAGTGCGGTGAAGCACTCCTCTTGAATTCGTGCGGCGATGGAGCGCGCAAACGGTTGTACGGACGGTTCTTCGGCAAGCACCAAGATGCGGCCGTGGGCGCGGGCTCGATCAAACACGAGGGTTTCGTCCCAAGGTGAAAGGCTGCGAAGGTCGAGGACTTCAACGGGCATTCCTGCGGACGCTTCGAGGGCCCAGTACACCCCGCGGCCGTAGGTTACGACCAAGACTGAGGGTTCTCCGTCGGGCTCCACGGTGCGCACGATGCGGCCCTTTCCGATGGGAATCACGTAGTCGGCGTCCGGCTCGACGGTTTTGGCGCCCTCGGTACCCTTGATTTTGGACCAGTACAGGCCTTTGTGCTCGAGCACCACGACGGGGTTGGGGTCCGCGTAGGCGGCCTTCAGCAATCCTTTGAGGTCGGCCCCGGTCGAGGGGTATACGACTTTGATTCCGCGAATGGCCGTCACAACCGACTCCACGCTTGAGGAGTGAAACGGTCCGCCGCTGCCGTAGGCTCCGATCGGAACCCGCAAAATCATATCCGCCGTCCACTTGCCGTTCGAAAGGTAGTGGGCGCGCGAAAGCTCGGTAAACAGCTGGTTGAGGCCCGGCCAGATGTAGTCGGCAAACTGCACCTCGACGATGGGCTTGAGGCCCACGGCGGCCATGCCCACGGTGCTTCCGACGATGAAGGCCTCTTGGATTGGGGTGTTGAAGACGCGGTCGTCGCCAAACTGCTGGGCGAGCGTGGCGGCCTCGCGAAAGACGCCTCCGAGGCGGCGCCCCACGTCTTGGCCATAGAGCAGTGCTTCGGGGTGGGCGTCGAGGATTTCGCGCACGGCAAACAGGGCGCTGTCGACCATCACGGTGCGCTCGCGGCCGGCGGGCTCGCGGGTTCCGCGCTCTTCGGTCACGGACGTCGGAGCCAGTCGGTGCGTGTACAAATCACTGGGCGTGGGGTCCGGAGCCTCCAAAGCGCGCTCGTAGTCAGCTTGAACACGGGCAAGGGCGGCATCGACTAGGGCGTCGAGCACTGCAGGCTTGTGCCCGTCGGCCAGTAGGGCGGCGCGCAACTTCGGGAAGGGGTCGCGGGCGCGGGCCTCGTCGAGATCGTCGCGGTACCACTCCATGCGAACGCCTGAGGTGTGGTGGTTCAAAAGCGGAACCTTAGCGTGCACCAGCACCGGGCCCCGCTTTTTGCGCATCGTGCGCAGCACGTCCTTGAGGGCTGCGTGGCAGGCGGCGTAGTCGGTTCCGTCGACCTGAACGACGTCGATTCCGGGAAAGCCTTGGGCGTACTGCGCGGCGTTTCCGGCCCTCGTTTCGGCCGCGTTGGCCGAGATGTCCCAGCCGTTGTCTTGGACCAGTACAAGCAGTGGGAAGCGTTTAAGCGCAGCCATTTGAAGCGCTTCACTCACTTCGCCCTCGGTCATCGCCGCGTCACCGATCGAGCAGACCGAAATGGGCTTGGCTCCGCCCCACTCGGCCGTAAGGCCCTGCTTTTCGCGGTACTGAATGCCCATTGCGGCTCCGGCAGCCGGAATCGCCTGCATTCCCGTAGCCGACGACTGGTGCGGAATTTTGGGCTTGTCGGCATCGCGCAGCGAAGGATGGCTGTAGTAGGTGCGTCCGCCTGAAAAGGGGTCGTCGCGCTTGGCCAGCAGCTGCAGCATGAGGTCGTAGGGCGTCATTCCGATACCCAGAAGCATCGCGTCGTCGCGGTAGTAGGGGTACAAAAGGTCGTTCGGCTCGAGCTGGGTTGCCAGCGCCAGCTGAATCGCCTCATGCCCGCGCGCGGTGGCGTGCACGTAGGTCGCCGTCACCTCTTTGTTGGCTTCGTACAGCTCGGCCATCGCCTTGGCTGTGGCCATCAATTCAAACGCGTGAAGTGCGGAACCTTTTTTCATTTTTTGCCGAATTCGTAGGTGAGCCCAAGGCCCATAAACTGTTTGGTTTGGATGCCCGAAGCATCCAGTTTGCCGTCTCCGTTGGTGTCGCGCAAAAGCACGTCCCGATCAAAGAGGTTTTGGCTCCGGAGCGTGATGCTGAGCGGACCCTTATTCTTGTACACCAGTAGCAAGTCGCTGTCAATGTCAACACTAAACGGAGCCTGCAGGTAGTTCGCAAACGCGTTCAGGCGAAGGTCCATTTTGATTCCGCCCTTGAACGAACGCTGAAAGCGCGCATTGCCGTACAGTCCCAATTCTTGGCGGAACCGCTGGCCCGGCATCAACCCAAACACCCCTTGGGCGCTCAGGGCGCTGTCGAGCACCCACGTGAACTTGGCCGTCACGGGCGACGCGTACAGATCCAGTCCGTCCGTTTTGTGGGTTAGGCCGACGCCCGCGATTCCGTAGGCGGGCGCAAAGGCGCGCGAGACATAAACCGTATCCCCAGATTTGGCAAAGCCCTTGACAAACTGGGTTTTAAAACTGGCAAATCCTGAAAGCTTCCAGAGTGGATCCTCGCGCAACAGGTAGTCGAAGCGCGTGGCGTACTCGAGTTTGTCGTCAATTTTGCGCGTGATTCCCTCTTGAATGTTGAGGCTGTAAGTGGCATCCAAAAGCTGTTCCCAGCGCCACTTTCCGCGTACGGCAATGGCCTGCTGGCGCAGAATGGCTCCGGCGGCGAGGTTGTTTTGACCTCCGGCGTTCCACTGGCGCAGCACGGTCTGGTTAAAACTCACGCCGTAGATGGCCGGAAACGACCACTGGGTCGTGTCGCTCGCGGCCCACATACTGCCGCTGGTGAGGCCCAAGGCCAAGAGCAGCAGACGCCTCACGACTTCGTCAGAATAGCTTGAATTCGTGATTGCGCGTCGTCGGTGCGAACAAGGCGGCCTGAAATAGCGGCGCGCTCCAAAAGGAGTTCGCCCCAGTGCTCGGTTCCGTGCCACAGGGCATGCTTCAGGGCTACGGTGGCCTCAACAGACTGGGCCGCGAGGCGCTCGGCCAGCGCGTCCACGGCGGCGTCCAGCGCTGCGGCGTCGTCGACCACTTGGGCATAGAGTCCGTGCTGCTGGGCCCAGGCGGCACTGCGAAACTCCGTGGCGTCAATGGCCAACTGGCTCATGGCGCTGAGGCCTATTTTGCGCTCCACAGCGGGCCCGACCACAAAGGGGCCGATGCCCACGGCCAGTTCGCTCAGTTTGACCGCGGCATGCTGGGTCGCGATGCAGTAGTCTACGGCTGAGGCCAAGCCGACGCCTCCGCCCACAGCCTTGCCCTGCACACGGCCGACAACAAACTTCGGAACCGTGCGAATCGCATTAATCACGTGCGCAAATCCGCTAAAAAACGCCAAGCCCTGAGCCTCGGTGCGAATGCTGGCGAGCTCGGTAAAGCTCGCTCCGCCGCAAAAAACCCGGTCGCCCCCGCTGCGCAGCACGATGACGTGTACCG
>JBIPMA010000054.1:0-7325 GCA_044369335.1 Schleiferiaceae bacterium
GTTCTACCGCACCAACCGCGGCGGCGACATCACCTACCACGGCCCCGGCCAACTCGTGGGCTACCCCATTCTCGACCTGGACGAGTACTTTACCGACATTCACCGCTACCTGCGCACCCTCGAAGAGGTCATCATCGCGACCCTCGCCGACTACGGCTTGAGCGGCGACCGCAGTCCGGGCGAGACGGGTGTGTGGCTCGACGTCGGAACCCCCTTTGCCCGTAAGATCTGCGCGATGGGCGTGCGCGCTTCGCGCTGGGTGACCATGCACGGTTGGGCATTCAACCTCAACACCGACTTGCGCTACTTCGAGTACATTATTCCCTGCGGAATTAAGGACAAAGCCGTGACTTCGCTCCAGCGCGAACTGGGTCGCCCCATCGATGAGGATGAAGTCAAGGCTCGCGTGGCAGGCCACTTTGCCCGACTTTTTGAGGTGGACTTGGTGGTGACACCTGTCGACCGTTTGCGTGGGGCATAGATTCTCCTAACTTGCACCGCATGAAACGCATTTTGTCTGTGGTAGTGGCCCTCGCGGTCCTGAGCCTGCTCGTTTATTTTTCGTGGTACGGATACCTTTTTAAAGGGGTCTACGCGACGTACTTACAGGGTCGGACGACGTCGGATCCCTTTGACGCCGCCTACTTTGATACCGAAAAGATTCCGGCCGCTCCGCAGCCCCTGGCCTGGCCGGTGGCGATCGACAGCGCGATGCTTCCGAGCGACGACACCCAGTTGCTGCTCGACGCCAGCCAAACGGGCGCACTGCTCGTGTTTGACCGCGACACGTTGCGCTACGAGGCCTACTACAGTGATTTTGAGTCGAATTCCAAGGTGAATTCGTTTTCGATGTCCAAGTCCATCGTCACGATGCTCGTGCAGCTTGCCATTCAAGAGGGCAAGATTCCGAGCTGGGAAGCCAAGGCAAAGACCTACATCTCTGGATTGCACGGCCCTGGATCCGAGCGGCTTACACTACGCGACTTGAGTGCGATGCACGCGGACCTGGACTGGACCGAAAACTACTACGATCCCTTTGGCGAGACCGCCAAGTTGTACTACGGCGACGACCAAATGGCCCTGATTCTCGAGCGCGAGGTGGGCGATTCGGTGGGGCTTCGCTACGAGTACCAGTCAGCAGCCACGACACTGCTCAGCGTCTGCCTCGAAAAGGCGGTGGGCGAATCGCTTCCGGCGTACGCGTCGCGCAAACTGTGGGTTCCGCTGGGTGCGGAATCGGATGCGTCGTGGCACGTCGACGGCCAAGGCGAAGCATTGGCATTTTGCTGCTTTAATTCGACGGCCCGTGATTACGCAAGACTCGGCCATTTGCTGGTGCACAGCGGCCGCTGGAACGGCCAGCCCCTGCTCGACAGCGCATGGGTTGCGGTGGCTACCGCCCCAAAGACCGCGAGCTTCTATGGCCAAAGCTTTTGGCTCGGCGAGTCTGCGGACCCTAGCGGTCAGGCTCCTGCACGGCGCTACGTCGCGCTTCGCGGCCACTTGGGTCAGTGGATCATTGCGTTTCCTGATACGGGACGCGTCGTGGTGCGCCTCGGCCGCACCGAAGGCGAACGCCCTAAGGGCTCGTGGGAACCGGTTCCGTTTCGCGCCCTTGCCGACGAGTACGCCTGGAAATGAGTGCCTTTATTGGGGTTAATCTGAGGGTATCGGCCGCAGACCGCGTGCTGCTTCAGGGCCTCAATCTTGAGGTGCATTCGGGCGAGTGTGTGGCCCTCGTGGGCGAATCGGGTTCGGGAAAGTCGCTTACGGCCCTCACCCTCATGGGCTTACTGCCTTCAAAGCTCTCGGCGTCGTGGGATTCGGTCTCAGACGGCCTGCCCCGCAAAGCCATGGTTTTTCAGGAGCCGATGTCAGCGCTGAATCCGACGATGCGTGTTGGGCGTCAGGTCGCCGAGGCGGCGGAATCCGCCCTGGGCCTTTCGACCTCGGCGGCACGTGACCGCGCCTTGGTTGAGCTTCGCAGGGTTCAGATTCCGGACCCCGAATCGGCGATGAATAAGTACCCCCACCAGCTTTCGGGGGGGCAGCGCCAGCGGGTGATGATCGCGATGGCCATGGCCATGGACCCTGATTTACTCGTTTGCGACGAGCCGACCACCGCGCTGGATCATTCGGTTGCGTTTGAAGTTCTTGATCTGCTTCGCGACCTGCAGCGCGAGCGCCACATGGCGATGGTGTTCATCAGCCACGACTGGGAAGCCGTAGCCCACGTCGCCGACCACGTGGTGGTGCTTCGCCAGGGCGAAGTGGTGGAGGCAGGTCCGCTCGCCGACGTGATGACGCGCCCGCAGCAGCCCTACACGCAGGGATTGTTGGCTTCGCGTCCGCCCGAGCAGGGTCGCCCCATGCGCCTTCCCACGGTTCAGGATTTTTTGGACGGAACCCTTCCCGCGGCAGGCGAGCGTCCCCGTGCTTCAGGCGGAACCGAGGTGCTTCGGGTGCACGCGCTCCGCAAGTCGTTCAAGGGGGCTCCTATTTTGCGCGGAGTGGATTTTGTGGTGCACGAGGGCGAAACCCTCGGGCTGGTCGGGGCCTCTGGTTCAGGAAAGTCGACCATTGCCCGCTGCCTGGTAGGGCTCGAACAGCCGGACGGAGGTGAAATCACGTACCGCGGCGTCCGCATCGACCAGCTTTCACGCGGTCAGCGCCGAGCCTACGCCCGCGAAATCCAGTACATTTTTCAGGATCCCTTTTCGAGCCTCCCGCCCCGCATGCGTGTGGGGGACCTGCTCGATGAGCCGCTCCGCGTTCACGGGCTTGCGGGGGACTCCGCCGGTCGCCAAGCCCGTGTGGCTGAGTTGCTGTCTGCTGTGGGGTTGACCGCCGAAGCCGCGAGCAAGTACCCGCACGAGTTCTCAGGTGGCCAGCGCCAGCGCATCGGAATCGCCCGCGCCCTTGCGCTCGAACCCAAGTTTCTGATCTGCGACGAGTCCGTCGCCGCTCTGGACGTGAGCGTTCAGGCCCAAGTCCTGAATCTTTTGAACGACCTCAAGGACCGCTTTCGCTTTAGCTACTTGTTCATCAGCCACGACGCCCGAGTGGTGCGCTACATGAGTGATCGGACGATGGTGCTCAGTTAGCGAGGTTGGCTTTTTGGCAAGGTCGGCTCGTTAGCCTGGAACCTGGAACCGTGTGGCCGCTGGGGGCTTCGTTATTCGCAAATGGATTTTTGCCACAACACCCTCACTTTATGATGTTTACGTAATTCAGCTTGAGAGAGAAAAAGTAAAATCCGGTTAATTCCGAATGCTTTGCGGCTTCGCCGCAACAAGCAACTAGTTACCAGTTACTAGCGAGCCAACCAGCCAATCTCAGCCAACCTTGCTAAATCGTCATTTCAGGAACATCGCCCTCAACGACCAAGCGGCCGGCGGTTTTGGCGACGATTTCGTCGATGCTGACTCCGGGGGCGCGCTCGCGAAGGATGAATCCGCGTTCGGGATCGATGTCGAGGACGGCAAGGTCGGTGACGACTTTTTTGACGCAGCCGACTCCGGTTAGGGGAAGGGTGCAGGCACTGAGAAGCTTGGATTCGCCCTCGCGGTTGCTGTGCTGCATGGCGACGATGATGTTTTCGGCGCTGGCGACGAGGTCCATGGCTCCGCCCATGCCTTTGACCATTCGGCCCGGAATCTTCCAGTTGGCGATGTCGCCGCGGTCGGATACCTCCATGGCCCCGAGGACCGTGAGCTGCACCTTGCGGGCGCGGATCATGCCAAACGAGGTGGCGCTGTCAAAGAGCGAGGCTCCGGCGAGCGCGGTGATGGTTTGTTTTCCGGCGTTAATGAGGTCGGCGTCCTCTTCGCCCTCAAAAGGGAAGGGGCCCATGCCGAGGATTCCGTTTTCGGACTGGAACTCGACGTCGATTCCGTCGGGAATGTAGTTGGCGACGAGGGTGGGGATTCCGATGCCCAAATTCACGTACCAGCCGTTGCGCAGCTCTTGGGCGATGCGGCGTGCGATTCCGTTTTTGTGAAGTGCCATGGCTTAGATCGAGGTGTTTTTGGGACGGACGGTGCGCTGCTCAATGCGCTTTTCGTAGTGCGCGCCCTGAAAAATTCGGTGCACAAAAATGCCCGGAACGTGGATGGCGTTGGGGTCAAGGGTTCCGGCCGGAACCAGTTCTTCGACCTCAGCCACCGTGGTGCGCCCGGCCATGGCCATCATCGGGTTGAAGTTGCGCGCGGTCCCCTTAAAAATGAGGTTGCCGGCCTCGTCGCCCTTCCAGGCCTTAACCAGTGCGAAGTCGGCGCCAAACGCGTGCTCCAGCAGGTGGGGTTTACCGCCAAACATGCGGATTTCTTTGCCTTCGGCGACTTCGGTTCCGAACCCCGCGGGCGTGTAAAATGCCGGAATTCCTGCGCCCGCCGCTCGGCAGCGCTCGGCGAGGGTTCCCTGCGGAATCAGTTCCACCTCAAGCTCGCCCGACAGCATTTGGCGTTCAAACTCGTCGTTTTCGCCCACGTAGGAGCTTATCATTTTGCGGATTTGACGCGTTTCGAGCAGCAAACCCAACCCAAACCCATCGACCCCCGCGTTGTTTGAGATGCAGGTAAGGTTGCGGGTTCCGCGCTGGCGAAGCGCAGCTATGAGGTTTTCGGGAATGCCACAGAGGCCAAACCCGCCCACCATGAGGGTCATGCCGTCCTGGATTCCTTCAAGGGCCACGTCGGCATTGGCAACAACTTTGCGAATCATGCCTTAAAGTTAAGGGCGCATGGCGCCTGCTCGTTAGCTCGTTGGCAAGGTTGGCTCGTTAGCTCGTTGGCAAGGTTGGCTCGTTGGCAAGGTTAGCTGGTTGGCTCGCTAGTAACTGGTAACTAGTTGCGTGTAACGGTGCAAAACGCCGCGAAGCATTCGGAATTAACCGGATTTTACTTTTTCGCTCGTGCGCTAAACACAGAAAGTGCTCGTATTCAGTGTAATGACATTACGCGCCGCTCCGCGGCGCTAGCTGCGAAGTGCGAAAGCCAACGAGCCAACCTTGCCAGCCTTGCTAACCTCGCTAATTGAATTCCGACCCCTCCTCACGCGCCTCAGCTTGGTCGCTGAAGAATTCGCCGCAGTTGAGGGGGATGGTCATCGGGGTGGATGGGGCATCAAAGCCGTCGCGGCGCACACCGATTTTGGGGTCGGCGTAGAGACGGCGCATGTACAGGGCCCAGATCGGCAGTGAAGTGCTTGCACCTTGGCCGTAGGCTGTAGATCCAAAGTGGGCTGAGCGGTCTTGGCAGCCGGCCCACACGCCGGTGACGAGGTTCGGAACCATTCCGACAAACCAGCCGTCGGAGTTGTTTTGCGTGGTACCCGTTTTACCTGCGATCGGCATGTCAAACGAGTACGGGAAGCCCGTGGCCACTCCGTCGGGGTAGCCGCCGCCGGCGTAGCGAAGGCGAGCGCCGGTTCCGCCCTGGGTAACGCCCTGAAGGAGGTTGACCATGGTGTAGGCCACCTCGGGGCTAAAGACCTCGCGCGAGGCGGGGCTGAACTCGTCGAGCACGACGCCGTTGGCGTCCTCGATGCGCAAGATGACGATGGGCTCGGTGTAGAGGCCTTGGTTGCCGAAGGCGGTGTAGGCTCCGACGAGCTCATAAATGCTCATGTCGACGGTTCCGAGGGCAATCGACGGAACGACGGGGATGTCAGAGGTCACGCCGAGGTTCTTCGCGAGCTGCACCACCGGAGCTGGGCCGATCTGCTTCATCAGGTAGGTGGTGACGGTGTTGACCGAGCCCGCGAGCGCCTGCTTGAGGGTGAGCACGCCGCCGTACTTGTCGTCGGAATTGCTCGGGCACCAGGTCTCGGCGAGTCCGTACTGGCCCGCCTCGATGCAGGTTTGGATGTTGGGGACCTGCATGCACGGCGAGTACTTTTTGTCGGCAATTGCCGCGGCGTACACAAACGGTTTAAACGTCGAACCCACTTGGCGACGGCCCTGACGGACCGCGTCGTACTTGAAGTGACGGAAGTCGACCCCGCCAACCCATGCCTTGATGAAGCCAGTTTGAGGCTCGACGCTCAGAAGGCCCGCCTGGTAGATGGACTTCATGTACTTGATGGAGTCCCAGGGACTGAGCACGGTATCGCGGTCTCCGCCCCAGGCGAAGATTTTCATTTCGACGGGCTTTTTGAAGGCTGCGGTGGCTTCGGACTCGCTGAGGCCTTCGGCACGAAGGTTTTCCCAGCGACGGGTCTGCTTCATGGCCTTAGTGAGAATTTGGTTCGCGCCAGCCACCGAACTCACACCTTGAAAGTAGAAGGGCCCAGCGGCGCGCCCCTTAATTTGCTTGAAAAACGCTTTTTGAAGCTGCGTAAGGTGCTGTTCCATGGCCTCTTCGGCGGCCCGCTGCATACGGCTGTCAATTGTTGTGTAGATTTTGAGGCCGTCGGTGTAGAGGTTGTACTCGGATCCGTCTGGCTTGCGGTGGGTTTGTACCCACTCTTTCATAAACTGGCGGATGTGTTCGCGCAGGTACGGAGCAAGGCCCTTGTCGTGGCCACCCGGGGTAAAATCAAGGGTAATGGGAATCGCCTTAAGGGAGTCTGCGGCCTCTTCAGTTAGGTATCCGCTTCGTTCCATTTGGCTGAGGACGGTATTGCGTCGATTGAGCGCGGATTCTTCACGTCCCTCACGAGCAGGATTGTACACCCAAGGGTTTTTGCACATTCCCACGAGCATAGCGGATTCTTCGATGGTCAACTCGTCGGGGGTTTTACCAAAGTAAACGTTGGCGGCGTTGTGGATTCCGACGCCTTGGTAGAGAAAGTCAAACTGGTTGAAGTACATCGCAATGAGCTCGTCCTTGGAGTAGCGCGACTCGAGCTGCATGGCGATGATCCATTCTTTGAGCTTTTGAAAGATGCGGCCCAAGCCTCCGGCGGGCTCGTGGAACATTTGTTTGGCGAGCTGCTGGGTGATGGTGGATCCGCCGCCGTCGCTTCCCAGTTTGACCACTGCCCGAGCGAGTGAGCGAAAGTCGATTCCGCCGTGGTTGTAAAAGCGCTCGTCCTCGGTAGCAATGAGCGCCTGCACCAAGTGCGGAGGCAACTCGTTGAAGTCCGCATGGACGCGGTTTTCGGTAAAAAAGGTCCCGAGCTGGCGGTTGTCTGAAGTGATGATTTCAGTGGCGAGGTAGCTCTTGGGGTTGGCGATCTCTTCGGTGGATGGAAGGCTTCCGAACAGCCCCGCCCACGTCAGCAAAAGCAAGAGAATCAAAAAGATCGGACCGCCCACGACGGTGTACCAGAACCAACGGACCAAGGGACGAAAATCCGGATCAGATTGTTTAGCCATAGTTGGG
>JBIPMA010000079.1:0-5823 GCA_044369335.1 Schleiferiaceae bacterium
TGCTTAAGGGGCTTCGCGGTACAATTTTAGGGCCACCGAATGGATGCCTTCAAGGGGTTCGTCGCGCATGAGGTGCTGCAGGCGAAAGCGGTAGGTATCGGGCTTCGGGAAGCGCAGGCCCTCACTTCGGTAGGGCAGGGTGACGGTTTTGAGGCCCGTGATACCGTCGCCGATCCACTGGCCCTCGGGGCTTGCCAGCTGGAACTCGGCGGTGTCGTGGTACACGGTTCCGCCCTTATTCAGCACGTCGCGGCCCACATAAAGATTGCGGTAGGCGTAGGTGCCGGCGTGCCGAACGTCCACTTCGACGCGGTAGGTCGCGGTGGTGTCGGCGATTTCAACGTCAAAAACGAGCATGGAATCGGCGTACCACGCTTCGCCGGGAATGTCGCGGACGACAGCAAATTCCGGACTGGGACTGCACCCGACGCTCGCCGCAGCAAGCAAGGATGTCGTGGCCAAAGTGAGTAGTAAGCGATTCATACGTTTAATACTGCGAAGGTATGCATCTTTGTGAGGTGGGACGAGGAAGCACTCTACAGATCACGGCGGCCGCGTGGCTCGCGTCGTGGGCCGCGCTGGCACAGACGCCGGTGGCGGAGTGGCAGTACCACGCCCCCTTTCGCACCACCCAGCGGGTAGCGGTCATGCAGGACCGCGTGCTGGCGCTTTCGGAGTTCGGAATCACCAGCTTGGAGTGGCCCGACCGCGTCCTCACCGGCCACAGTAGCGTCGAGGGCTTGAGCGGCGTCGGTCTCTCGGGTCTGGCCGCGAGCCCCGACGGCAGTTTTGCCCTGCTTGGCTACCGCGACGGACGCATCGACCGGTGGACGCCCGACGACGTGCGGACGCTGGACGACATTCCCCGCAGCGGGCAGTTTCAGGGCCGAACCGAGGTGCTCGAGTTTGCTTTTGCGAGTTCCGACCGCGTGTTTGCGGCGACTGCCTTTGGCGTGGTTGAGCTTGATTTGTCGTTGAATGCAGTGCGCGGAACCTACCGGATGCGCACCAACAGCGACCCCACCTACGTGGCTTCCGTGGCCGTCTTGGGCGACAGCATTTTTGCCGCGACGGAACTCGGGCTGCGCTCGGCATCCCTACAGGATCCCCTCTACCTGCCGTCGGTTTGGCAGGCTCGCGGCCGCTTCTCGGACTCGGTCCTGACCTCGTTGGCTGCTTCGCACGGCGAACTGGCCGCAGTTTCGGCTGGCAAGGCCTACCGACGCACGGCGGGCGGATGGTCTACCCTCGCAACCCCCTCAGACGGCCAGGAGGCCCAGCGCGTCTGCGCCTGTGCGGACCGCTGGGGCGTTGTGCGTCCGTTTGACGTGCAGCTCTTCAACGCCGGAGGCCAGGTCCAGTCGGTGCTTTCGGGCGGATTTTCGGGCAATTCCGGGTTTGCGCCCCGCGACCTCGCCTGCGGATTTGACGGTCAAGACGGCCAACCGGTTCGCTGGGTGGCCAATCCATCTAGGGGAATTAGTTTTTTTGACAACGCCAGCTACGCGCAGCACCGCAGCCTGAGCGGCCCCGCCGGACCCGAAGCGTTTGACGTCCGTTGGGACGCCCTTCGCGGAACCACCGTGCTCACCGGAGCTGTTGAGGGCCCGTGGACTCCGCTCTACCTCAACGGCGGCCTCTACCGCCAGCCCCGCCCGGGCGCGGCATGGCGCAGCGCTTCCAACTTTGAAGGCGCCAAAGACATCCTTGAAGTGCTGACCGACCCCGCGGATTCGACCCACTGGTTTGCGGCATCGTGGGGCGGAGGCGTGCTCGAGTTCCGCGCCAACAGCCTGTACCGACGCTGGACGGTCGGCAATTCATCACTTCGCGCGGCCAACGGGGCGGGCCCCAACGACGTCCGCTGCGGCGGCCTAACCTGGGGCGACGACGGAGCGCTGTGGGTTACCAACAGCCTGTCGGACGTTCCGCTGCACCGCTACGACCCGAGTTCCGAAACCTGGCAAGGCTACGCCGTGGGCGCGCTCAACGGCCAGGCGGTACGGCGCATTGCGAAGGCTGAGAACGGAGACTTTTGGATTCAGACCCGCACGGCCGGCATGGTGACGGTTCGGGTGGTGGGCGGCGCAGCCTCCGCCCGAAGTTTGAGTGCCGGAACCGGCAACGGCAACCTCCCCAGCGCCAGCATCGGCGCCTTCAGCTTTGACCGCGACGGTGAACTTTGGGTCGGAACCGCCAACGGACTCGCCGTGCTCTACACGCCGAACAACGCGTTTACGGGCGGCAATTTTGAGGCCCAGCAGCTCCTGGTTGAGGCCGACGGACGCGTTCAGGCGGTACTCGCAGGCCAGGACATTACGGCCATAGCCGTGGACGGCGGCAACCGCAAATGGGTGGCTACCGCGACTGCGGGCCTGTTTGTGCTCTCGCCCGACGGGCTTACGCAGTTGGCGCACTTCCGTTCCGACAACAGTCCGCTGCCTGGCAACCGCATTACCGGCTTGGCCCTTGACGTCGACCAAGGCTACGCGTACATCGCCACCGATTTTGGACTTTTTTCGCTGCGCTCTGCCTCTTTGGAGCCCAGCGACCGCTTTGATGGCGCGCTGGTGTTTCCGAATCCCTACCGACCAGAATTTCGCGGACTGTGGACCGTGACCGGGCTTGTCGACCAATCCTACGTGAAGGTGACAACAGCTGACGGGCGCCGGGTGGCTGAGGGCTATGCATCAGGAGGTCAGTTTGTGTGGGACACGATGGATAGCTCAGGCGATCCTGTTCCGAGCGGCCTGTACCAGTTCTGGATCAACAACCCCTTCGGAACTCAAACCACTGTGGTCCAAGGGCTTTTGGTGCGTCCGTGAGTTCAGTAAGTTCCCCCCATGCCCACCAAGCCTTGGTGCTTGGTCGTACTCCCCAGGGCGACCGCGCAGCAGTACTTAGACTTTGGTTGCGTACTGAAGGAACGTGGTCGGCCTACATACCCAGTTTGCGTTCTTCAGCCGGTGGATTTCGCCCCGCCATGGCGCAGTCGCTGGCGAGTTTGGAATTGGTTCCGGCCCGCGGGCGCGGTTCGCTGGGGCGCATTCAAGAAGCCCGACTGAACCCGCCTTGGCGCCGCCTGCACGACGAGCCGCAGCTTCAGATGCTGGTGATGTATACGTCTGAGTTGCTGCGGGCCGTGGTGTACGAGGGCAGTGCCAACGCGGCCTTTTTTGACGACGTTCACGAGCTTTTGGCCCGATGGGATCGCGGAGAGTCCGTGGCGTACGGAGCACTCGAGGTAACCCTGTTGGTGTGCCGCCACCTTGGCTTTGAGCTTGAGGCACCCGATTCACCCGCCACCGAAGGCATTTGGCCGTTTTTCCCTGCAGAGGGGGCTTGGGCCCCGATCGGATCCTTTGCCAGTTCGGCGCTCCACCCGGGACCCTCACAGGCCCTTGGTCGCGCCGAGCGCAACGATGCCCTCGACGCCCTACTCGCCTACCTCGAGTCCCAGCACACGGGATGGGGTCGCCTTAAGTCGGTAGAAATTCTGAGGAGTTTGTAGTTGGCTAACAGCCAACGGTTTCTCGTTCCTGGTCACTGGTCTTTGGTACCTAGTCACTAGCCACAAGAAACTAGTAGCAATAAGCTAGAAACGTGGCGACAGCCACAAGAAACCAGTAGCCAATTGCTATTCCCACACCACTGACGCGGTAATGAGGTCGAGCTCCATGCGCAGGCGGTTTTTACTGGTGCCCGGGGCAAAGAGCAGGGCGTCGGCGGTGCCGATGCTGCCGTCGTTCAAAAAGCTGCGGACGCTGACGAAGGGTCCGCCGCCGTAGCCACCCACAGTCTTGAAGAGTCCTTTGGTGGACAGCCGGCGAACGCCGTGGGCGTCGTCAAATTCTTGAACCGGCGGCAGGAGCATCTCGGTGGTAAGGTGGCTCTTGTCCTGCGGCCCCTCGAAGTACTGCCGCAGCAGTGCGTCGCGGTCGGTGATCACGTCGGCCTCGGGGGTCGGTGAATCGCTGTCGGGGGTACGCGTGAGCATCAGGTACTGGGTGCTCTTTTTGGTTTCGAGGCGAAGGACCACCAAGTCGGGTTTACTCAAGGTGACCACAAAACCTTCGGGAAGGGTCATCGACTTGATGCCGAGCGATTTAACCTCTTTGGGGAGTGGGTTTTGTGCGTTCTTGCGCATGCGCGCGGCCAAAACGGAGGCATCGTGCTCGCGGTACAGCGCGCCGGCCTTGGCCAGGGCCTGAGGGAGCATGGCCTGCAGGGCCTCGGCCGACGGGGCGACCACTTGAATCGCGATTTGGGGACGGGCGTACACATTGTGGACGACAAGCATCGCGGTGGAGTCCGGAATCACTGCGAGGTTGAGCAAACTTTTTCCGCGGCGCAGCAGGTCGTTGACCTTGTGGGGCACGGCGTGAATGATTGAGAAGGTCGGTTCAGACTGCGGAAGCGCAGGTGCAGGCTTGCCCAACTCGGTGGCTATAGCGAGTCCGGCAAACGACTCCCACAGGTCCTGTGGGCAGATGACGGTGAGGTCGTTGTGCGACCCGTTGCTTGGCGGAAGCGTACGCTCCCTCTTGACCGGATCAGCCCCGTCAGGGCCGCAGCTCGCGACGCCAAGACTTAGGATGACGACCGCGAGCCACTTCATTTTTTCACGATGAGGCGCTGCCCGATTTGAATGGTGGTTCCGCGAAGTCCGTTCCATTTTTGGATGTCGCTCACGCGAACTCCGTACTTGCGGGCAATGGCGCTGAGGGTTTCGCCGGAGCGCACCGTGTGGCGCTTCGGACTACTTGCGGGAGCACTGGACGCTGTAGTGGTTTGGGGCTCAGGGGCCTCGGCGCGGACTCGTGATTTATTCGAAGCGGCATAAGCAGAATCGGCGCACTCTTGAAAGCTCGCTACGGCCGCGCGGGGCAGCACAAGTGCGTACATTTTTCCGTCCCTGGGTGCCGGAATCACCTGAAGCTTGTACATCGGATTCAGTACTTTCAGCAACGTAGTGTCGACGCTGAACTTGGCGGCGGCCACGTTCAAGTCTAAGGTTGCCGTCACGTTGACCGTGTCGACGTCAAAAAATGTCGCGGGGGGTAGGTCGGGCTTGATTCCGTGCAGGCCGGCGTATGCGAGGGCATAGTTTGCCGCGATGAAGTTGGGCACGTACATACGGGTTTCGCGGGGCAGGAAGGGGCGGATCTCCCAGTAGTTGGTCTTGCCACCTGAGGCACGAATAGCCTTTGAAACGTTTCCAGGACCGGCATTGTAGGCGGCTAGGGCGAGTTCCCAGTTACCAAACATGTCGTAGAGGCGCTTGAGGTAGCGGCACGCGGCGTCCGTGGATTTGACGGGGTCTGAGCGCTCGTCGACGTAGCTTCCGATCTCGAGGCCCTGAAGCTTGCCCGTAGCATACATGAACTGCCATAGCCCTTTCGCGCCAGCGGGGCTCGTGGCCAATGGATTGAGAGCCGATTCAATCATAGGGAGGGCCCGCAACTCAAGGGGTAAATCATAGCGGTCAAGACCCGCTTCAAAAATGGGGAAGTAGTAGCGACCACGGCCCATTACCCTTGCGACGAGGTCTTTTTTGCGCAGGACGTACATCGCGATGGCATTGCGCACATCCGGAGTGTAGCGCAAGTCCATTGGCGACCGCTTATCCAAGACCGCCAAGCGCTGCCTGAGAACCTCATCGCTCACGGCCAGTGAAGCACCGGCAAGGCTATCGGCGGGACCTTTGAATTGGCTTACCCAATTGCGTTGGCTGCTGCTGAGCGCCCACTTGGCGTACATCGTGTCTACTTTGGTTGCAAGTCCAAATCGGGCAGTGTCTCGTCCAGCTGCAGATGCCATAAC
>JBIPMA010000147.1:0-3817 GCA_044369335.1 Schleiferiaceae bacterium
AGGCGGAATTTGGCCTCGCCGCGGCGGTATTCTACCTGCGCCGTGTGGCTATGGAACACATTTGGAAACGCCATGGACCAGGCTTCAAGGCTAATGTTTTTGGACAGCGGGCCTTGGGCACCGGCAACGGCAATGGCGCGACCGGCGTCCGAGAGGAGGTAGGCACCTGGAGTTCCATCGGCGCGGACGCCACGGCTATACATACCTACGGACTGGGCTACCGGGTACCAATCGACGGTCGAGCGGGGCGAAATGGACCAAACTGCTGCGCCGCGGACCTTCCAGCTGCCTAGGGTTTGGCGCAGCCAAAGGCCCTCTTCGAGCGTGGGGCGCATTCGGCCATCTTGGGCGTTAAAGAATGGTGTTTCGCGCTGAAAGCGACCAAGTTGCGCGTGAAAACCACGGCGTTGGAATTCAATATTCAGTTGTTCCACGCGCTCGAGTCCGCGCGTGGTTCCGCGGTTGGCCAAGTCGTACTGACCGGCCTCGTAGCGGTTGAATCCGCCTGAAATGGAGTCCGGGCGCGCCAAGTCGCTTGACGCGAGGTTGTAGATGAAGTACCCGCTAAGGTTGAAGCGAAATCCACGCAGCCAGGGAGTTTGGATTCCGAGGTCGCCACCTTGGGCCAAGGTGAAATCGTCTTTGAGCGGGCCGCGGTTGGCGGTGCCCATGAAGTAGCTGCGGGAATGAACGCTGTACGTCGACGCCGCAAAGTACTGGTTGAGCGAAGCGAAGCGGGCGGAATCCGTAGCCGGTTCCGCCCACAAGGCTAGCCCGTACAGGGCGAGAATGAGGTAAGCGTTTTTAAGCAATTAAAAACCCGATTTGATGTAGTGGAATCCCTCCTCTTGTTTGGTGACAATATAGATGATTCCGGCGGGAACCTGCTTGACCGAGGGCAGGAGCTGCTCGGGAGCCACTTTGCGCTCGTTCATCGAGAACTGGCAGGCGTTGAAAACGACTCCGCGGGCGGCGAAGCCAGCGAGCTTCTCGGCTACACGGCTGCTTTGCGCCACCAGCATGTTGAGGCCGGGGCCGTGGCAGACCACCTCAATTTGGGTGGTGGGGCTGACCGAAAGCATGTTTCCGAGCTGCTTCATCAGCGCCTTTTGCGCCGTGGTGTCGGCGGTAGTGTGCTGAAAGACGATGCGGTGCTCGGGGTTTTGCTGGGCCCACGCGATGCTGCCCATGACTACCAGGGCAAGGATGGTTAGGATCTTGTTCATGCCCGAAAATTACCGGAACTCGTACGGAACTCCTGTGACTTGAGTCAGCAAGGTCTGCGGGGCGTCGAGTACTTTGGCGTTGCCGCGCACCTTGGGCGAAACGGGGCCTTTGGCCTTGAAGTAGTCGCGCATCACGTCGTGCAGCGAGAACGGTTTGTTGGAAGCGTTTTTGACGCCTTTAATGCGGCAAAGCATGTCCATGGGGTCACCGTCGCGTTCGCAGGCACTCATGCGGTACACGCGTGCGGGGTCTAGCGGCTTTTTGCCAATAGTTACCTTTTGAACGCGTTGGCCTTTGGGGGCGAAGGCCTTGAATTCCACGTACATTCCGTTGAACTTAATGACCCATCCGCCAAAACGCTCGCTCGCTTTCTCGGCGAACACGTTGTGCAGTTCCTTCTCGAGCCAATCGCGAATTTGGGCTCCTGTGGCCTCGGCAACGCGCACGGGGCTGTCCACAGGAAGCATGTCAAACAAGTAACCCGAAGTAATCGGAATGTTGCCGGTGTGGTCCGGCGTCGAACGGGGAGGGCAGAAGCGGAATCCGTTACTCAGCACCAAATCCACTTCGGGCATGCGCCAGCGAAGCGCATCCGTAATCATCGTGTCAATCGTGTTTTCGATGACAAAGTAGCGGTAGAGCGGAACCTTTGAATACCCAATCACCTCGTTGATGGATGCAGCAAATGGGGCCTCGTTGGCCTTCACCAGTGCGGCTACGTCGGCATCTGCGGGGTACTTCGCAGCTTCGAGCTCGACCAAGTCATAGAGGTCGTGTACAAGTTTGCCGTCGCGGAACTTCAGCGTGAGCTTGCCCACAAACGAGCCAAAGGCTCCGGGCTCGACTACCTTGGCGTATTTGCATTGAATGGGAACCCGGACACGCTCGTGCGTGTCGCCTCCCAACACATAGTCCACGCCTTCAGCTTCGGGTAGGTTGGCCAAGTTGATTTGTTGCGACAGCCCGAGGTGCGCGATGACCATGACGGCGGCGCACTTCTCTTGTTTCCGCAGCACGTCGACGTAGTGGGCGAGATTTTCTTCAGGCAGCGTGTAGATGATGCCCTTGGAGTAGTTCGGGGATTGGCGCACCGGAACCAAGTGGTCCGTGTATCCGAGGAATCCGATTTTAACGCCTCCGACGTTCCACACGTGGTACGCGGGGAATACGAGTTCGCCACGCTTGCCGTCGCCCAAATCGTGGTACATGTTGGCGCAGACCTTGGGGGCGTGCAGCGACCCGAGCAGGTGCTGCATCATTTTTTTGTAGTACACGACCTCCCAGTTGCCGGGTAGGTAGAGGTCGTAGTCCAAAGCGTTTAAAATCGGAACCATGGCTTCGCCCGTCGTCTTGACCGAAAGTTCGCTGCCCTGAAACATGTCGCCGGTGTCAATCAAAAAGCTGTGCTCGTGCTTGGCGCGCTCTTGCTTGAGGTAGGTCGCGAGGTGGGCGTAGCCTCCGGTTTGGCGAAACACGGATCTGCCGTCTTCCCAAAACAGTTCGTCGTGCGGGTGGATTTGGCAGTGTACGTCGGTCGTCTGAAGAATGGTAACTTCGAGGTCGCCTTTGGTACGGTCTGTAGGAGTCTTCGCTTTGGGGTCGCGTTCGGAACCGCCTGCGGCCAACGAAGTCAGGGGGTTGAGGGCGAGGGCTCCTCCAAATAATCCTGCTTTTTTGAGGAATTCGCGGCGTTCGTTGTTCATTTCTTGGGATTCATGGCCTCGTACTTGGCCTTAATGGGGCCAAAAGGGCCGTATTTGTGTTCGGTTTCGCTAAATCCGTCGGCAAATGGGCCAAACGGATGGTCAAACGGCTTTTTGGAGATGTCGGGCCAGTCCTGGCTGATGTCCTTTTTGGGGCGGGGCTGGCTGTTGACGTAGGCGGCCACGTCCCAAGCTTCTTCGTCGGTGAGGATTGGCGCGTCGTGGCTGGCGCCCAACGGCATGTTGTACTTGACGTAGCCCGCAAAATTGCTCATTCGGTAGAGTCCAGCGCCGTCGTTATAGCTGAGCTTGCCCCAGAGCGGAGGGTAGGTGTATTCCTTGGCGCCATCAGCCCAAAGTCCTTGACCGTCAGCTTGGTGGCAACTTTGGCACTGAGCTTCGTACACGAGTTTGCCCTTGGCGGGATCAATGGCTCGGTTGAGTAATGCAGGCTTTTTGAGGCCCACGCCTTCAGGCTGTTCGCCTTTAGGCACGTCCTTGCCTAAAAAATTGATGTAGGCCACGATTGCGCTCATTTCGGCGGAATTCGTGTCGAGCGCTTTGCCGTTGAGGCTGCGCTCGAAGCAGTCGTTGACGCGTTTAAAAATGTTTTCAACGGCTCCGGAACGGGCGCGAAACTTTGGGTAGGTCGAGGTCACTGCGGAGTAGTTGTTGCCGAAGATTTTGGTTCCGGCATCAAGGTGGCAGTTTTGGCAGTTGAGGCCGTTGGTGCGGTTCTTTTCAATGATTCCCTCTGGACCAAAGTACTTGGCAGTGTGGGCGATAAGGTCTTTGCCGTATTCGATTTGTTTTTTTTGCTCAGGGTCGCTGATGCTGCTGGTCGAGGGGGCGGTCCAGTAGGCCACGGCCGGCGCAGCCGGCGTGGC
>JBIPMA010000027.1:0-9139 GCA_044369335.1 Schleiferiaceae bacterium
GTCAGGGCCGCAGTGAGGATTCCGAGCCACGGAATGTCAAGGCCCGTTTCAAGCTGCCATGCACTTGGAGAAATGGGTAGTTCCCAGCCCCCGCGGGTTCCGCGAAACGGCCAAACCTTGGTAAGTGAACCGGCGATGAATCCGGTCATCAACGCGACCGTGACGCGCTCAAACCGCTGAAACAGCCAGCGAAGCAGGCGACCAAACGTGAGAAGTCCGAGGATGGCGCCGGTTCCGAAAATGGCAATGGTTGCAAGGTCGCGCTCGTGAATCGATTCGAGGACCGGTTCGTAGGCTCCCAGCAGCACCAGAATGAACGACCCCGAGATGCCCGGAAGGATCATGGCGCAAATGGCCAGAAATCCGGCAAAAAAGGTGAAAAGTGGGCTGAGTTCGGCGCGCCCGGCGGGCATGGACGAAAGGATAAAACCCAAGGCGGTTCCAACTGCGAGGGCCCCCCAGCTGCCCTTGAGGTCGCGGGCAAGCATGCGCAAGCTGGCGAGTATGAGCCCGAGGAAGAAGCTCCAAACGATCAAGGGGTGGTACTCAAGCCCCCAAAGAACGAGCTTCGAAAGACTTAGAATTGAGGTTCCGATTCCACCGAGTAAGGCTAAAAGAAACCAACCGTCGACAGCCTTCCATGCGGCAGCAATGCCTTTGCGGCGCAATGCAACCCACATGGAGCCTCCGGCGGCGTGGATCGCATCCAGGAGCCGTTGGTAGATGCCGGTGAGGTAGGCGATGGTTCCGCCCGAAACCCCCGGAACGACGTCAGCAGCGCCCATGGCGATGCCCTTTAAGTAGGTGAGTAGCGCGTTCATGGCCGCGAAGTTAGGCTCGCGGAGACGACCAGATGAGGTTGATGGCAGGGTCGTTGGCGGACTGGGGGAAGATCTCGATCAGCGCAACTTTAAATGATTCACCAAAGCGCTGCCACGAGTGGGCAATGCCTTCGAGCGCGGCGATGAGGTCTGTGGCTAAGTTCCACAAAAAACCAAAGTACACGGCCCACATTTCAGGGTCGTCGGCGTAGCGCTGAACCCCCGCTTCAAGTACCGTTACGGCGGACTCTATGTGGTTCATTTCGACCAAGATTCCGGCGTATTCGAGCAGACCACGGGGGTTTTCGACCCTCAGGGTGTGCAGAATGAGCTGAAGGCTTTTTGCCGCTTCGCGCTGAAGTCCCAGCTGCACAAACAGGTCGTGCGCCACCATGTGGTAGTCGGGGTTGTCGGGGTCTAGGGCGATGGCTTTTTGGGCCAACTGGGCGCCCTTGAGGGTGTTGCCGGCTTCGCCGTGAAGTACGGCAAGCTCAATCCACGCTTCGTCGAGTTCTTCGTCGAGCTCAATGGCCTCTTGAAAGGCGCCCATTGCTTCGGGGTTGCGTTCGAGCGATTGCAGGCAAACTCCTTTGCGGTAGAGCGTGTATCCGTTGCGTTCGCCTTCGGGCATGGACTGATCGTAGTACTCAATCGCCTGTGCCCAGTCCTCTTGGTCTTCGTGAATGCGCCCGAGGTCAAAAAGGGCCGCGCTGAACTTTTCGTCAATCGTTGTCGCGAACCCAAGGCTGCGCTTGGCCTGCTCGAGTTGTCCCTGGCGAAACTGAGCGACTCCCAAGTGGTACCAAGCGGTTTCGGAGTAGGGGTAGTCGTTGAGGTAGGTCTCAAAAAACGACACCGCCTTGTCGTCCCGGTTCGACATGTCAAAATTGATGGCGAGCAGGTAGAGCAGGTGTGCGTCCTCAGGTTCTTCCTGAAGCATCGCCTTGAGCGTGCGGATGGCGTGCGTAAACATGCCGGCGCCTGAATAAATGCTCGCTAGCGTTCCCTGAATGGGGAAGGGGTCGTCTGAATTTTGAATTGCCTTGCGCAGTGACTGTATGGCGTCGTTGGTGCGGCCTTGGCGCATCAAGAGCATCCCACGCGCCCACTCAATGTCGGGGTGGTTGGGACTGAGCCCTTCGGCGCGCTGAATGGCATCTTCGGCTTCGTCGAGCTGTGACGCTTGCACCAGGTACCGCGCCATTTTGGCTGCAAACACGGTGGCGTAGGGGTGCTGTGCGCCGCCCATGTCGATGGCCTTGCGCGCCCGCTGCAGCTGGCCCGTCTCGAGGTAGTAGTCCGCGATTTCTTCGAACTCTTCTACGTCAAAAAATAGCGGAGCGTCTTCGCGCAGCGCTTGCTCAAAACGGCTAATAAGGGGGTCGGAATCGCTTTCGTACATCAGGCAGAGTAAACCTAAGCAAATTTCGGGCGGATTTCGTCGCAATGCATACGCGTTATTCACCACGTTATTCACCGATTCGGAATCCGGACGGCGCCGGTTCTACCTTTGCAGCACACCAAAAACCTCGCCATGGCATTAATCGCATCGGTATCAGGAATACGCGGAACCGTTGGTGGTTCCGTCGGAAGCAACTTAACCCCCGTCGACGCGGTGGCGTTTGCGAGCGCGTACGGCCAGTGGCTGCGCGCCCAAGCCGGTGGCGATCGCCGCCTTCGGGTTGCTCTCGGTCGAGATGCCCGCATCTCGGGCGAAGCCTTGAGCGACCTCGTGGTTTCAACCCTTCGCTTTCAAGGTATTGACGTCCTCGATCTCGGCTTGTCTACGACTCCTACGGTTGAAATGATGGTTCCTTGGGAAGGCTGCGACGGCGGAATTATTCTTACCGCTTCGCACAACCCCGGCGAGTGGAACGCGCTGAAGCTGCTCAACGCCCGCGGTGAATTTTTGAGCGCCGAGGACGGAGCCAAGATTCTCGCCGCCCGCGCCGCCGGCTCGTTTGAATTTGCTCCAGTCAGTGAACTGGGACGGCGCATCGCCGTCACCGACGGAATCGAGCGCCACATTCAGGCTATTCTCAACCTCGACCTCGTGGACGTCGAAGCGATTCGCGCCCGCGGATTTGCCGTTGCCCTTGACGCCGTGGCTTCTACGGGCGGAATCGCCATCCCCATGCTTCTCGAGGCGTTGGGCGTGCAGCGCATCGAGGGGCTCTACTGCGAACCCACGGGACAGTTTCCGCACAACCCCGAGCCCTTGCGCAAGCACTTGGACGAAATCTGCGCCCTTGTTCCCGAAACCAAGTGCGACCTCGGAATCGTGGTCGACCCCGACGTCGACCGCCTCGTGTTTGTGAGCGAGGACGGCGAACTTTTTGGCGAGGAATACACCTTGGTGGCCGTCGCCGACTACCTGCTTCAGCATCGCCCCGGCCACGTCGTGAGCAATTTGAGTTCGAGCCGTGCGCTGCGCGACATCGCCGACCGCCACCAGTCAACCTATTCGGCGTCCGCGGTGGGAGAGGTGCATGTCGTAACTGAAATGAAGGCCCGCCAGGCGGTGCTCGGAGGCGAGGGCAACGGCGGAATCATTCTGCCCGAGCTGCACTACGGCCGCGACGCATTGGTGGGCGTAGCGCTCTTCTTGACCTACTTGGCTAAATGGGGCGGAACCTGTTCCGCACTCCGCGCGACGTATCCGAACTACGCAATGGCCAAAGAGAAAATCGACCTTCTGCCCGGAGTCGATACCGACGCGTTGCTCGCGCGCGTGGCTGCGGACCACGCGCACCTCAATCCTTCGACGATTGACGGAGTCAAAATCGACTTTGCCGACCGCTGGGTGCACCTGCGCAAGAGCAATACCGAACCCATTGTGCGCATTTACACCGAAGCTCCAACCGAAGCGGATGCCGCAGCACTCGCCGCGGAATTTGTGGCTAAATTGGCCAACGCCCAATGATTTCACCACTAAACCATTCGGAGTTAAGTCGGCTCGCCGAAGCCCATGCCGCAGCCTATGCGCAGGCCGAACCTTTTCCGCACATCGTACTCGATGGTTTTTTTGATCCCGAGTACTTGAGAGGACTTGCACGTGATTTTCCGAATTTGTTGGGCAATTCAGACTTGGAGCAGTTCACCAGCCAAAAAGAAGTGAAGTCTGCTTCGCATTTTGAACGAGGAATTCCTGAAAAGCACCTTGAACTCATTCGGTTTATGAATGCGGAACCGTTTATCTCGTTCATTCAAAAGCTAACCGGAATCAAGGAGACCCTGGTGGGTGATCCCTATTTAGTCGGAGGCGGCTTGCATCAAATTCGAGCGGGAGGAATGCTTAAGGTTCATGCGGATTTCAACAAGCATCGTCTGCTTGGATTGGACCGCCGTGTCAATGTTTTGGTTTACCTCAACGAGGATTGGGATGAATCATTTGGGGGCCATTTAGAACTTTGGGATTCTGGTATGAAGGGCTGCGTGCAGCGTGTTCTGCCCATTTTTAACCGGTTGGTGGTTTTTTCTACAACAGACTTTAGTTACCACGGACATCCCGATCCGTTGACGTGCCCAGATCATCGGACGCGAAATTCAATTGCCTTGTACTACTACAGCAACGGCCGTCCAAAATCTGAAATTGACGTTGCAAATGTGAGTGCGACAACCAAGTTCGTTGCGCGTCCCCAGTCCACTGCCGACCGAAAGGCATTCCTAAGTCTTGATCGCGGCAACCTCTTAGAGTTCGCCAAAATGTGTACCCCTCCAATTTTATGGAAGGCGTTGCGTTCTTTGCGTTAACAAAACACCCACCCCTTGATGAGTATTTACCTCGATAACGCCGCTACGACGCCCCTGTGTCCTGAAGCCAAAGAGGCCATGGTGGCCGCGCTGGATTTGTACGGAAACCCCAGTTCTACCCATTCTGAAGGCCGCAAAGCTAAGGCGCTGGTGGAGCGCGTTCGAAAAGACATTGCGGCTGCGTTGAATTGCCTTCCGGCCGAAGTGATTTTTACCTCGGGCGGAACCGAGGCCGACAACTGGGCCCTTCAATCAAGCGTTGATGTTTTGGGTGCTACCAAGTTGTATCATAGCGAACTAGAGCACCACGCGGTGACTCATATGGTCGAGGCCCTGTCCCAGTACATTGAGGCGGTGGCCATTCCGTTTGACGCCTTCGGCGCGCACGACATGGATTGGCTCGAGGCACAGCTTCACGAAGACCAGAAAGCGGGACGCAAAGCCCTCGTGAGCTTGATGCATGCCAACAACGAGATTGGCAATCTGGCCGACCTCGAGCGACTCTCGCGTATGACTCGAGCGTACGGAGCGTTGCTTCACAGCGATACTGTACAGACCATGGCCCACCTTAAGCTAGACTTTGCTGCTACTCCGCTGGAGTTCGCTGCATGCAGTGCCCACAAGTTTCACGGTCCAAAAGGCATTGGGTTTGCCTACATCAAGCAAGGCACTGGTGTTCAGCCGTTCATTCGAGGCGGAGCCCAAGAGCGCGGCCACCGCGCCGGAACCGAAAACGTTGTCGGAATAGCAGGCCTCGGAGCGGCGTTTGCCACCGCAGTAGCTCAATTGGAAGAGGACGCGGCGCATATGACCGACGTGAAGGCTTATGCCATCGATCGCCTCCGCGCGGCTTATCCGAACGTGCACTTCAACGGCCATTCGGGAGACCTCGATAAGAGCCTATTCACGGTGCTCAATTTTTACGTGCCAGAACTGCACGACAGCGGCATGCTGAATTTTCAGCTGGACCTGCAGGGATTTTGCGTTTCTGGAGGAAGCGCCTGCAGCAGCGGTGCCGTCGGTGGCTCGCATGTGCTTGGTGGGTTGAAGGCTCCGGGCGGAACCCGCATCAGCTTCTCGCGAATGACAACCCGCGCCGACATCGACGCCTTGGTTCATGCCCTTAAGAACCTACCTAAGCTCGACTAGCGGATCACGTTGACAGTTCCGTAGATCGGACCGTCCTCGGTATCAAATCGGTACACGAATGTGTCCTGTTGAGCGGGCTTGCCGTTGATGCTTCCGTCCCAAAACTCTTCAAAGGGTCGGTCGGTCTCAAACACCACGTTGCCGAAGCTGTTGAGAATGGTGAAGTGATCGCCCTCAAAGCACGTATTGCCGCCGAGCACGAGTAGCTCGTTGCGTCCGTCTCCGTTCGGAGTAAAGGTGTTCGGAATCCACACCCGCTGGTCGTAGCGCATTATCCCCGACGTGAATTCGTACGGGTAGACCGCGTTGCACACCGTATCGATGAGTTCGAGCTTCACGGTATAGGTTCCTGAGGTCGGAACCCGGTAGGTCGTCACTTTCCCCGTGTCCACGACTCCATTCGGAAAGGTCCACCGAAACTGGTAGTCAATGCTGTCCAACGTGTAGGTCACATTGACGCGAATTCGGCCGTCTTTGCAGCTGTCTGGAGCCACCTTGACGTCTGGAGCAGGCAAGTCCGGGTCAAAGAAGACGCTGGCGAATGCCGTGTCAGTGGTTCCGCAATTCGTATCAAGTACCACGAGGCGAATCGGGTAGGTTCCGGGAGAACTGAATCGGTGCACCACGGTATCGCCCTGAACGTTGGCGCTACCGTTGAAGCTCCAAAAGAACTTTTGGGCGTCCATGCTCGTGTTCCACACCGTCACTTCAAATGTCCGGTCGCAAGCGACGTATTCGGTTTCAAACGATGCCTCCGGAAAAATCCCCTTGTCGTGGGTAATCACGAGCGAGGTGGTGTCTTCGATGTCGCAAATGGTATCAATGGCTGTAAGGCGAATGCGGTAGGTTCCTTTGGTAAAGGTCGCCGTGGGCTGAAATAGGGTAGAGGTTTGGCCGTTGCCAAAATCCCAGAAGTACTGGTTGGCGTTGGAGGAACCGTTCGTAAACCTCACTACCAAGTTGTCGCATACGGTGTCGACGTCTGCCTCAAAATTAATGGTAGCATCCGCGGTGACGCTCGTCTCGAAGTCCATTTTGATGACGCCCAAGTTACAGTTGTTTGAATTTCGGGTCGGACCCACGACGCCCGGCGTCGTAGGGAATCCCTGCCCACCGCAGGCCGCACAGACCGCCTGGTAGATGTTTCCGCGCGGAGAGAATCTCGAGGTTCCGCCGTCCACGTGTTCGCTTGAGGACCCGCCAAAGTAAGTGGCGTAGAGCATGTTCTGGGCGTTGCGGGTGAGCACCAAAAAGTAGAAATCACTTCCGTCGGTATTGGGACGAAGCGCATCCGCACTGACGGGCAGGCCACTCGTGGTTCCGCCCTGTGCGCCGCCGTTCACTCCGCCACCCCACCCCGATAGCAAAATGTTGAGGCAGTCGTCGACATTGAAGGCACTCGGTACGATGTTCACGATAGAATTGCTGCTGCCAAAACGAGTCGAAAACAGCGTTTGATTCAGGTTCTCGTTGAGTTTGTGGATAAACTGTGCTCCGTTTTGGGTGCCCCAAGTGCCGGCACTGCGCGGGTATATCCCCAAGCTTTGGCCAAACACGTACACGGCTCCGTACTTGTCCAAGTCAATGAAAAACGATTGGTCGTTGTTCATAGTGC
The DNA here is from genome assembly GCA_044369335.1 of Schleiferiaceae bacterium. Classification (GTDB taxonomy): domain Bacteria; phylum Bacteroidota; class Bacteroidia; order Flavobacteriales; family Schleiferiaceae; genus TMED14. Next base: position 7,339 of record JBIPMA010000027.1, read on the forward strand.
CGATGTAGGTGGATTGTTCAATCACGCCCGTAGCATTGAGGCGACTGATCCATCCGTCAACCCCTCCCATGTAGGTTGGGTTGAGACCGCCTGAGGTACCTGGAAAGTTGTTTGAAAGTGTACCTCCGGTGGCATACACTTTACCGTTTGGCGCGACCTTGAGGCCGTAGCCGGCCTCTTGTCCCAAGCCCCCAATGGTGCGCGACCACCGAAGTGTGCTCAAGTCAGATTCTAAAGACGTCACCACGGCATCAGATACGCCATTGCTGGCAAGCCCGGGGGGGAAGTTGCTACTCTGAGTTGTAGTCGCGATAAAAATTCGGTCTTGGGCATCCACTACAACCTCACCCCGCATAGCGTCTCCGTAGTTCAAGGCAATGCCTAAGTTGAGCCCATCTGTACCAGTTCCACCTAAAAAAGTAGAGGCAGAGAGGGCGCTACCCGACGGGTTGAGTTTGAGTACAAAGAGGTCTACGCCGTCGTCAAAATCAAAGTACAAGGGCGATCCCGTACCTGAGGTAAGTGCCGGGCCGCCATTAAAGCTCAGATCGTACGCCCCTGCGGTGGTCGGGAAGTTGCCCGACCCCGTTGTGCCCATAACCACCAATTCACCCAAGCTATTTACGACCATTGAGTGGGGCTGGTCGGGCTTGTCGCCGCCGATGTAGGTTGAATAAATCCGCTGGCTACCGTTGCTCGAGAATTTGGTGATGCCAATGTCCATTGTGGTAATGCCAGAAGTGGGATCGTTATAGGTGGCGTCAAAGGCGCCGGGCGTGGTGGGGTATCCGGTTCCGAATACGATTCCACCGCCGTACAAGTTCTCTTGTGCGTCAAACGTGGCCGTGTAGCCCCAGTTGTCGGCAGTCGAACCCGAAAAGCTTGAGAAAACGAGGGTTGGATCAATCACCAGCGAGTCGCCGCGGCGGTAGGGGCCGAGGTCAAACCCGACAGTTTCGGCGTCGATAATCTGGTAGCTGGCGCGCACTTCGCGGCGCCCTTTTGGGCTGTGGGTATAGGCGATGGGGCGTCCCTCGGTCCAGATTCCGAACGGGGTTTCAAGGATGAGTTGCCCCTCTGAGTCAATGCGCGGAACGCATCCCCGTACGCGAATGCGAATGAGGTCGGGATTGGCGTTCGGCCCCAGTTTCCACTCGGATTTCAGATCTTGATCGTGGGCGTGAAGCACGTAGTCGATGGACGGGTAAACTTCTGCAATCCGCCAGTCGCGGTATTCCGGAACATTGCTTTGCCAATTTGACGGATCGCTGCCTAAGAGGTAGTTGCGTGGGCTTGGGCTCGGGTTGCTGCCGATCACCTTAGCGCTCTGTTGGGCCCCAATGAATTCCACAAACACCGCAAAGGCATCAGGCCAACTCGCAGGCCAGTCAGTCGAGGCGAAGTGTGGCGAAGGCTTGCTGCCACCGCGGTGCTTGGGGTGGGTTAGGTTAATTCGGTAGCCGTCATGGCGCCAAAAAACTGCGCCGTCGCTCAGGTCAGTGCGTGCGCTGAAGTCACCGCTCCACTGCCCTCGATTGGGCACTACAAGGGGCTGTGCGCCGGCCGCTATTGCCAGTACAAGCATACAAAGAGTCCCAAGTCGGCGCATTACAGCAAGTTAGGCATTTCAGTTAGTGAATTCGGCGAGCGACTATGTAGGATTTGGCCCCGCCGGTCCCGCGCTGTAGGGCAAACAAAAAGCGTTCCGAATCCTCGCGAATACCGTAGTTTTTGCGCAATGCTTCGGCCTTTTCTGGAAAGTTCTTTGTGACGATGCTCGCCGACTTTAAGTCCTTTGGGA
>JBIPMA010000142.1:0-3924 GCA_044369335.1 Schleiferiaceae bacterium
CTGACTCCACGGCAAAGTGACGCCCGCCAGGAGCGGTCGAGTGGGATCGACTGGTGTACAAGCTCATGCCGGGATGGATTGCCTCAAAACCCGAGGCATGTGCCCAAGAGTCGCCGGCCCCCGCGGCGCGGAGCGCAGGATCGGGGTCGTGGATGAAGCCGAGGACCTCGGACGCAGACGGCAACCGTACTTCGGACGCGGGGATGCGGTAGGTTTCGGTTCCGAAGGGATCGGTGTCTACGGCAAGCAATAGGGTGGGGGCGGCGATCAAATCGCGCGGAATCCGCACGAGCAACTCCTTTACTTCGCGCTTACGGCTCAGGTATACCACCAGGTCAGCATTGGGAAACCACCGCTGCACGGCTCGTCGGTCCACCATCGGCGAGAGTTTAAGGAGCACCACGGGCGCCCAAGTGAACCATTTTTCGAGGTAATCGAGGGGGTTGGGTTCGCCAAGGTCGCTAAAGCCAATACGCTTCCCTGAAGTTTCGCGGCGCGAGGGGTCCACGTAGACCACATCGTAGGTTGCGCCGTGCGGATTGAATTCCTCTGCTTTGGTTTCGTGAACGATGCGCCCAGTCGTCCGACCGTTCCATTTCAAAAGTTCAACCAAATACGGGTCGGGTTCCACGCAATCCACTTTAACCCCGCATTGCTCAAAGCCCCAAGTATCGATGCCCGAACCTGCGGTGAGGTCGAGAATCCTCTGCGCACCTTCAGGGATCATGTGCGAGGCCTTCCACACTGCGGTAGCCTCAGAGCTGGCCTGCTCTGCGTTCGCAGCGGGAGGGAATGCGTAGGTCGCATCACCAACTAAACTAGGCCATTTTTCGCGGAATTTATCTTCTTGGGCGAGCCGGTCCCGTTCGGGGCGATTCAAGCCATAACTACCCCAGTGAAGGGGCCATAATGCCACTGGAGCGCGGGCGCTGAGCTCGCGGCGGGCAGTTTCGAGGATTTCGGGCCGAATCACGGGGCAAAGGTCGTGCAACCTTTTGTGCGCCAACGCGTCAAACTGGTGTAAATTCACGCACCGAATACAAATTATGCGTTCAACACTACTCGCCATTGTGGCCATGTTTTCTGGTATAGCACTTGAGGCTCAAGTGGTTTCTGCTCCTTGGGTAGAGTCCTTTAGTGGAGTGGTGCTTGGGACTCCAAACTTCAATGCTGGCTCCACTATTCCTGCGGGTTGGTCGCGAACGCCGGCCCCTGGCGGGACGAATCCGTTCAATTCAACCTATGCGTGGGGCGGGGCAGTTGGTGCTACGCACACCCGTGCGGCCGGCGGGGCAACGGGTCCTGCCGCAGACCACACGAACGGCTTGGGGGGCTATGTCTATGTTGAGGCAAGTGGCGGAACGGGCAACTCGGTGGCCAACTTGGTTACGCCGCCGATCTCCACGGTTGGTTTGACGACTCCCGAACTCGTATTCTTTCGCCACCAGTACGGAACCACATTGGGCAATTTTCAAGTATTGATTCGAGCCTACACCGCGGCGGGTACAGGGACTTGGACGCCCATTTTTACTGGCGGAAATGTCAACGTGGGAGATTTTTGGAGCAGGGTAGCAGTAACGCTTCCGGTCGCGTTCGCGAACGATACGGTCGAAATCAACTTCCGTATGACCAAGCCCGCTGGGGGAGGTGGCCCCGGTGGTAACAACCAGTTCGGTGACCTCGCCATTGACGACGTGTCCGTGGACGAGCTGAACACCTGCCCGGACCCTGTGGGCCTAACCGCAGCACGCGTGAGCGCAACACAAATTTCACTATCCTGGACGACGGGCGGAGCTACTTCATGGCGCATTGAGTACGGCGCACCTGGTTTTGCACCAGGCTCCGGAACGCAGCTTTCGGCCAGTAGTAACCCGTTTACGGTGGGTGGATTATCACCCTCGACGACCTACGAGTTTCGCGTCAAAGACAGCTGTTCGGCTTCGGACGTGTCGAATTGGTCAACTGGGGCGCTCGCCATGACGGACTGCGGCCCCGTCGCAAGTCCTTGGATCGAGAATTTTGACGGCCCCAACTGGACGGTTCCCGCGGGACATTGGGAGTACGGGGGGGTCGATACGTGCTGGTCGCGTCCTGCCGCCGCAAACTACTGGTGGCGACCCAACAGTGGTCCAACGCCGACGGGGCTTACTGCAATTGGCACGGGTCCATCCGCTGACCACACCTCGGGAACCGGCAAGTACATGCACGGCGAAGCCCAGAATGGCTCGGGAGTAGCCCTCCTTCGGAGTCCAAATGTGATGCTTGCAGGACTACTCAATCCAGAACTCCGCTTTTACTACCACCAGTTTGGGCCACAAATCGACAGTTTGGTGGTTAAGATATTCCGCAACGGAACCGAGACCCGCGTGTGGGGCAACAGCCAGCAAACGTCTGCAGCGACGGCACCGTGGACTGAGGCCGTCGTTTCGCTTTCGAGTTTTTTGCCCGACACCGTTCAAGTTCGGTGGTACGCCTACCGCTCGCCGAGCAACCAAAACCGCGTGGATGTCGCCATTGACGATGTGTCGATTGACAATCCGCCCGCGTGTCCAAAGCCCACAAATTTGACGGTTACCGGTACTGCTCAAACCGCGGGTACGATGACTTGGAATCCCACCGGACCCGGAACCTACGAGGTGATGTACGGGACCTTGGGCCAGGTCCCCTTCACCGGCACGGTGGTCACGGCTACGACGAATCCGTTTACACTTACCGGATTGAGTGCTGGTACAACCTATGCTGTAGCGGTTCGCAAGGTGTGCAGTGCCACGCTTAAAAGTGCCTGGAGCACCATCGACACCTTGACCACCTTGTGCGGAGTGGTGATCGCCCCCTACTTCGAGAATTTTGAGGTCGGATTCAACCAAGGTCCGGCTTCGGGGCAGTTCTGGAATCAAAATTCTACAGTCGGTCCCTGTTGGACGCGCACACCACTAAGTTCACCGGCTCCTGCCAAGTTCCATTGGGGCGGAGGGCAGGGCGCAACCTCGACCCCGAATACAGGCCCCGACAATGACCACACAACCGGCCTTGGTAAGTACGTGTACACCGAGGCGAGCTTTACCACCGGTTCGCGTGTGGCTAACTTGCAGACTCCTCAAATTTTACTTTCGGGTCTGACGGCTCCCGAGTTACGGTTTTGGTACCATATGGACGGCCAAGCAATTGGCTCGCTCCGTGTGGAAGTCCAGACTGGCTCTGTGACTTCTCCCTATGTCGTGCTCGATTCAATTGTAGGGCAGCAAGGGGCTTCGTGGAACGAGCGAGTTGTATCACTCAGTGCCTACGCCAATCAAACGATTCGGATTCGCTTCCGTGCGCGGGCGCTCCCCGGCAACCAAGGGCAATTTGCCGACATTGCGATTGATGATTTGTCAGTACAGAATGCTCCGCCATGCCCCGCACCCACGGCGGCCACGGCCACGGCATTGACGTCCACCTCGGTCTCGGTTCAAACCACGCAGCTGAGTAGCGGAACCACCATCATTGAGTACGGTCCAGTTGGTTTCACTTTAGGCGCCGGAACTCAAGTCACAACCACGTCCAATCCATTTACGGTTAGTGGATTGACGGCTGGCCAGGCCTATGATTTCTATGTATTTGATTCATGTGTTGGTGGATTTACCTCGGCTGCTTTTGGCCCCGTTTCGGCGACCACATTCAATTGCCCCAACGGCTGCAACTACACACTGATTCTCAATGATTCCTTTGGTGACGGTTGGGAGGCCAACGGTGCTGGAACCCAGTTCCATACCCTTGAAGTCATTGTCAATGGAGTTGCCACTCCGTACACGCTTTCTACACCCAATTTAACAACGGCTACATTCACGTTTCCTGTCTGCGACAACGATGCCCTTCAGTTGCGCTTTGTCAATCGTGGACAGTGGTCCAACGAGTGCGGTTGGGAACTTCGCGATGCCAGTG
>JBIPMA010000148.1:0-3793 GCA_044369335.1 Schleiferiaceae bacterium
CGATCCCGCATTTGCCCGCGATCAAGCCCACAACTGGGTGATCCGGCAGCTCTATACCACCTTGTTTGAGACCGACTCGACGGGCCAGCTTCGCGGGCTACTCGCCGAGGCTTGGGGCAGCGCGCCCGATGGTTTAAGCTGTGGAATCCGCATCCGCACCGACTTTGCCACCCACGACGACCCCTGCTTCGAAGGGCAAGAGCATCACCTCGACGCCCACGACGTCGCCGCAAGCCTTCAGCGCCTCAAAAGCTCGGCAACGGCCTCACCCGGAGCATGGCTGCTCGAAACCCTCGATTCTGTCTGGGCCGCGGCGCCCGATTCGCTTGTCTTCGCCCTGAGGACGCCCGATCCGGCGCTGTGGAGCAAGTTGAGCGTGCCCTACACGGCGGTGGTTCCGCGCCAGGCCATCGCCCGCTACGGCGCGGACCTCAGCGAGCATCCCGTTGGTTCAGGGCCTTTTCGGTTCAAGGCCTGGCAGCGCGGCCAAAAGCTCGTGCTGCGGCGCCACCCCAAATACGCCGAGCGGGACGCCGAGGGGCAGCAACTACCCTACCTCGAGGCCGTGAGCATCACGTTTACGCCCGACCGCCAATCGGCCTTTATGGCCTTTGTGCAGGGTGAACTCGACTTTTTGACGGGCATCGACCCCAGCTACAAGGACCAGTGGCTCGACTCCGACGGCAGCCTTAAGCCCCAATGGCGCAATCAATTTACCCAGCGCACGGCGCCCTTTCTCAACACGGAATTCCTCGTGGTGCGCTACGGGCCCAGCAACCCGAGCTACCTCGCCGATGTGCGGGTTCGGCGGGCCCTGAACTGGGCGGTGGACCGCGACGGAATCATTCGCTACCTCAAGAACGGCTTGGGTGTTCCGGCTCACGGCGGAATCCTACCCGCTGGCATGCCCGGCTACCGCCCCGCCGAAGAATGGACCACGCCGTGGGCCTACCAGCCTGATTCCGCCCGGATACTGCTCACTGCAGCTGGGTTGCTGACCGCCGACGGTCGCCCCAAGCCCGGAATCCCGGCGCTCGTCCTGAGCACCACCGCCTCGTACCGCGATGTGGCGGAATTTCTTCAAAGTTCCTGGACGCAACTCGGGCTGCCGGTCGAAGTGCAGGTGCTGCCGTCGGCCACCTTTCGCGAAGACAAAGCCCAAGGGCGCCTTGGCCTGTACCGTGCGAGCTGGATTGCCGACTACCCCGACCCGAGCAACTACCTCATGCTCTACGGCGAATCGGGCGGCCCCAACGTCAGCGGATTCAGCGGGTTAAGCGGGTACAACGCGTTTCGCGCGGAATCCAATCCCATCCAACGCATTCAGCAGGCTGCCCAGCTCGACGCGGAACTTCACCGCCAAGCCGCCCTTATTCCGCTCTTTTACGACGTCAGCCTCAGGGCGTGGCCCAAGGAATGGATTGGTCCGCCGCCGCACCCCATGAATGAATTGGACTTGCGGAGGGTTACTAAATTGAGAAAATAGACGATTTAATACATTATGAATCAAGTGATTAAATCTCTCTCTCTCTCTCTCCGGAAATTAGGATTATTACCTCTAGTCTCACTCATTGTAATTACTTGTGCGTGGAGTTATTTGTATTGGGTAAATATCCTGGAAACAGGAGTTATTATAGATTTTGCTGATGGAGTAGCCCATTACGATCTGTCTCGAGGTGCCTTAGAGAATCCAAAAAACTTTTTTGATAATTGGGCACGACCAGCCCACGTTCTATTCAATGTGCTGCCGGCCCAGTTTGGGATAGAGGGATTCGTTTTATCCCATATCCTGTTGATGGTGGTAAATTCTGTACTGATCATTCACTTGGGTGCTCGTTGGAATCTAAGCGCACCTTGGCTTCTGCCGTGGTGGATGATTGCGAATACCGCGGTTATTCATGTAACTCTTGGTGGTTTAACTGAGCCATTATTTATTTCACTTTCACTTCTCTCGCTCGTACTATTGGATGCGAAGAGGTGGTTTGGGCTAGGTTTAACTTTAGGTGCAACGCTAATCGCGCGCCATGAGGCACTTCTAGTAATTTCCTTAGTAATCTTTTACGCGAGTTGCTCAGAAGGGTACAATGCGATACGACGTAGTGCAATTGGATTTGTCATATTGCTCACGTCAGTAAGTATTTTGGGAATTGTTTGGGGAGGGAAATCGAGTCTATTTTGGATTGTTAGCGACCAGCCATATGGCCGAAACCCTAATGTTTACGGTGCTGGAACGTGGACTCATTTTTGGGATAATCGCCGCTTTTGGGCGAGTAAGGTAATGATTGGTGCTTTTGCAATTTCAATTGGTGTTGCTCTATTAGAACTATTTAAAACGAAAAAACTAAAAGTTAAATTGATTCCGTTTGCCATTGCTTTAGGGACCATAACTGTTCACAGCATTTTGTGGAAATTTGGTTGGATGGGTTCGCTTGGTTTGACCCGAATCCTATCAATTGCGGTTCCCTTCATGGCTTTGGCGGTGCATACAATTAATTGGAAAGGCGGCCTTTTCGTGGTCCCCTTCTTTCTTGGCCACGTTTATCAGTGGAATCGAGATTCTCCGGACACCAAATATGAGAAGAGCGTTCAACAAATTGTCTCAGAAACTGATTTGGATGGACTTCGTGGCATACCTACATCTATACGAATAGCCGCACAGTGGAAACTTCCGCTCATTTTAAAGGGTTTTCCGACATACAATCCCGAGAGATTTGTGAAGTTGTGGGATTTGCCTCCGCTCCTTCCGAGTTCCGGTTTGAACGAGGGCGACCTTTTAATTTGGGACAATGTCACAGGATTTCGCGAGGGGGGAATCGATCTTTCCACATGTCGAAGAGACGGGGGGCTTCATTTGGTAGATAGTGTCGAACATTACGGCGTTAAACTGGTCGTATTTCGCGTCGTTCAATCAGATAACGAGGAGCTCCTGGTGACCAGTAAATTGGTTAAGAGTCTAAGCGGTTACGGAGTTTGGTCTTCCAATAATGCGGGTGAATTGATTATCAGATCCCCCAAGAAGTATGGTAGAATCATGCAGTTAAGGCAGAATTCAACCACACGAGTGACGTGGAAGGGAAGTCCAAATGGAGAACTTGTAATTCGTTCTCACGATGGGAACGAACGCCTTGTGGGTAGTGAAGGTTCACTAATCTTCAAGAATATCGATAATCCCACAATGCTCTTGTGGCGAGCTGAAAATGGAGAGGCGCTAATGCATTTTGAGGCAATTAAAGCTCAAGACCAGAAGCTAGTTACCAGCAACTAGCAGCTAGCAACTAGTTGCCCGAAACGGCCACCCGCACGGGGTTGTGGTCGCTCCACGTTTGCTTGACGACGCGGTGCTCGATGGCGGTCCAGGGTCCGCTGGTCCACACCCAATCGATGCGCAGGGGCACGAGGCGAAGGCCGCGGTAGGTGCTTCCCCAACCGGCTCCGCACTGAATGAAGCTGTCGCGACCAAGGCCGCGCAGGCGGCGGTGCGTAGCTGACGTAGGGCCGTCGTTGAAGTCGCCCAAAACCACCACGGGTCGCGGGCTCTCGGCCCACCACGCGGCAAGGGCCTCGGCCTGAACCGAACGCGGTTCGGCGCGGCGCACCATGCGGCGCAAGAGCAATTTGGCGCTTTGCCACCATCCGGCTTTGGCCTGCTCGGACTGAGCTTCGCGCAGGTCCACGTCGGTGCTGACCAGGTGAACGTTGGCCACGCGCAGCGTGTCGCCCTCGGGCAGCAGCACATCGGCCCATATGAACCCAATGCGTCCGGAATCCCCCGGAAATTCCACTTGATCCCACT
>JBIPMA010000056.1:0-7190 GCA_044369335.1 Schleiferiaceae bacterium
GCCTGATGCCGGGTCAATAGCAATTCCTTCTTTGTCTTGGTCCTTTGGCGGATTGTGGCCGATTCCGGCCCCGTCGGACCAGGTTGCCCCTTGGTCGTCGCTCCACTGAATTACGATGCGGTCCAGCCAGGTTTCGCCGGCGCGACCTTGGCCACTCGGGTCGGCCAAGTGCAAGTAGTAGAGGCGACCTTGGTAGTCGTGCGCCAAAATGGGGTCTCCGTATACGCCCATGCTGGACTTAAGTGCAATACCACGGTCCCAAGCGGTGGGAGCTCCGTTGGCGGTATTGCGGTGCAACTGGTTGAGCACGTTGCCGAGGTACACACCTTTACCATTCGGATCCAAGGCTACGGACGGTTCGCAGGCCCAGTTTTCACGGCCTTCGGCCGCAGTGATTCGGGTAACCGTCCACTGTGCCTGTCCTGAGGCCCATAGGCTTGAGGCCAACGCAAATGCGGCCGCTAAATGTTTCGCTTCCATAATAGTTTCATTCCAGGATTAATTCCAAAAGCGGCCGATTGCCCGCCTGCAATTTCAAGAACGTATTTTGCAGGACCTTCTGAGGGTAGTGGAGTTTCGTTCATCGGTGCGGCATTCGCTTGGATACTCACCACAATTCCTTCGGAACTCAAGTAAATGATGTCCAGCGGCACGTAGGTGTTGCGCATCCAAAAGCTCTGGAACCGCTCTTCAGGCATGATGAACAGCATGCCGGTACCTTCGGGAACACTGCGGCGAAACATCATTCCTTGGGTCGTTTCGGCGGTAGATTCCGCCAGTTCGAGGCGAAACGCCGCGAGGGTATCTCCATTTTCGGCCACAAAGGCACCCACACCCTCTTCGGTGAATTGCGGCTCAAAGTCGGTGGTGGGGGCTGCGGCCCGATTGGGTTTTGGTGCGGAACCCAATCCAATCCACGGTCCAACCACGGGGATCAAGAGCCCCAAAATTGCGATGACCACAAGGGCGCCGCCAATGCGCATAATGAGTGTTCGGTTCATGCGTCTGCTTTTTTACGAGTGCTGCGAATCCACAGGTACACGCCAGCGACCACGAGCGGAATACTCAGCCACTGCCCCATATTCAAGTCCATGCCGGCTTCAAAATCCTTCTGGTTGGCTTTAACGAACTCCACGACAAAGCGGAATCCAAAAACGAGCACGAGAAAAGCTCCGAAAATTTGGCCTTCACGCGCCGCGGCTCCGCGCGCAAACAGCCAAAGAAGCAGGACGTAAATCAGCGCGTAGGCGAGGGCCTCGTACAACTGGCTCGGAGCACGCGGAATTCCGTACGCCGTCAGTACAAAGTAGTCATCTTTTTCTTGAACAAGCTGATCTTGTGGCAAGTATAAGTGCCGATTGTCGGCATTCTGACGGTTGACCAGCGGCTCAAGGTAGAGTTCAACCATTGATTGAACTTGATCGAGGCTCGCTGTTTCAGTTGGGGTGAACCGCAGCTCATACTCGGGCAGGCGCAGGCTGTCGGTCTCGAGGTAGCTGCCCGTGGCGACGTAGTCCACGGCAGCGACGTCACGTTCAAAGTAGCGTTCGATGTAGTCGGTGATGGGGCGAACAAACACGGTTTCGACTGCGGAATTTTGGGGCTGACCGTAAATTTCACTGTTCGTGAAGTTTCCGAGTCGAATGAACGCGCCCGCTAGTGCGACCGTAATCACGACGCGGTCGAGCATCCAAAGTGGCGTTTTACCAATGGGCTTGAGGTATGTGCGGCCAAACCACAGCATTGCCAGTACGATTGCGATGGCGGCTCCGTGCGAGGCAAGTCCGCCTTTCCACGGCATAAAAATCTCGGCGACGTGCTCGCGGTAGTAGCCCCAGTCGTAGAAAAAAACGTGGCCAAAGCGCGCGCCTAGAACCGTCGCCACTACCATTGTCGAGAGTAAGGCGTCGAGGATTTTGAGGTCTACGCCCTCTTTGATGAAGATCTTTTTCATCCATTGGTAGCCCAAAAAGAAGCCCAAAAAGAAGAAGACTTGGTAGTAGCGAATGAAAAGTGGGCCGAGTTCGATTCCGCGGTCGGCAACCCAAGTGATGGTAGCTAGCATGGTCTAAAGTTAGGAGTTCTCGTTCAGGCGTTGGGTGCCTTTTCGCACTTTTTCGGGACGGGATCCATTCCAGATGTCCCCCATGGGTGGCACCGACTCAATCGCTTGAGCGAAAGCCACGACCCTGTCCACGGACCCCATTCTTTGATGGCTTGTCCTGCGTACGACGAACACGTAGGGTAGTGCCTGCAGCTCGGAGGGGTCAGCGGAGAAATGATGTACTTGTACAGCCCAATCAGCGCGAGCATGGGCGCTGAAACAACCCAGGCCAGCACCTTAATCATTCGACCCGAAAGCTGCTGCCTTCAGGGCCGTCCTGAACGACGATTCCGCCTTGAGCGAGGGCGTCGCGAAGGGCGTCACTGGTGGACCAGTCTTTGGATTCGCGGGCCTTTCGGCGCACATCGAGAACGACAGACATAGCTGCGTCAAGCGCCTTTTGGTACTTGGTCGATCCAGACTGCGCTTCGGTAGCAAGTCCAAGCACGTCAAACATCCACGTGCGCATGGCATTCAGCAACTTGGCTGCGCCCGTGTGGCCAAGTACACTCGGATCCTTTTGGTCGGCTGCAATGACTTTGGCTGCATCAAAAAGGTGGGCAATGAGTACGGGACTGTTGAGGTCCTGGTTCATGGCCTCAGAACAGAGTGCGTTCCACTCCGCCACATTCCAGGTGCCGCGGTCGGGCCCTTGGGTTGGACGCTGGGCAAGCAGGTCCATACTTGCAAGCAGTCGGTAGTAACCCTTTTCAGCGGCCTGCAGGGCGGAATCGCTAAAGTCCAGCACACTTCGGTAGTGGGCTTGGTGAATGAAGAAGCGGACCGCCCCAGGCGTGTAGGCCTTGCTGAGGTGGGGACTTTCGCCGGTTAGTAGGTCGCGCGGGTCCAGGGTGTTTCCGGTGGACTTGGCCATGCGCTTGCCGTTCAGCGTAAGCATGTTGGCGTGCAGCCAGTAGCGCGCGCCGCCTTTACCCGTGGCGCCCTTGTTTTGGGCGATTTCGCACTCGTGGTGCGGAAACTTCAGATCCATTCCGCCTCCGTGGATGTCAAACTCCTCACCGAGGTATTTGGTGCTCATGGCGGAACATTCGAGGTGCCAACCCGGAAAGCCTTCGCTCCACGGGGACGGCCAGCGCATGATGTGCTCGGGTGAGGCCTTCTTCCAAAGGGCGAAGTCCAGAGGGTGGCGCTTGTCCTGCTGTCCGTCAAGGTCCCGGGTTCCGGACTCGAGATCCTCGATGCTGCGGCCCGACAGCTCGCCGTAGGGGTACTTCTCGAGGTAGGTGCCGATGCTGAAGTAGACGCTGCCGTTGGCCTCGTAGGCGTAGCCGTCTGAGATGAGCTTTTTGATCATCTCGATCTGCTCGACGATGTGTCCGGTGGCGGTGGGCTCAATCGAGGGCGGAAGCGCGTTGTACGCTTGCATTACCGCGCGGAATCCTACGGTGTAGCGCTGTACAATTTCCATGGGCTCGAGCTGCTCAAGTCGCGCCTTTTTCGCGATTTTGTCTTCACCGACGTCGGCGTCGCTTTCGAGGTGGCCTGCGTCCGTAATGTTGCGCACGTAGCGCACCTTGAATCCAAGGTGCTTGAGGTAGCGAAAGAGCAGGTCAAAACTCAAAAACGTGCGCGTGTTTCCCAAGTGCACATCGCTGTACACGGTAGGACCACACACGTACATCCCAACATTGGGCGCATGCAGTGGTTCAAACGGCCGAAGTTCGCCGGTGAGGCTGTCGTACAGATTAAGCGTGCTCATGTGTGCGGGCTGTCGCCAAACGTGGTTTGCGTTTGAATGTAGGCCAAAAATTCCGTGCGAAGCCCTTCTTCGACCAAAAAGCGGCCGCCGTACTCCGCGGTAACGGTGCTGCTGTGCACGTCGCGGATTCCGCGCGCATTGACGCACAGATGCTTGGCGTCAATCATTACGGCGACGTCATCTGTGCCCAATGCTTTGGTCAGCGACTCCGCGATTTGTCGAGTGAGGCGCTCTTGAACCTGGGGGCGCTTGGCATAGAAATCTACGATTCGGTTCATCTTACTCAGGCCAATGACGCGGTCTTTGCTCAAGTAGGCGATGTGGGCACGACCCACAATGGGCATTAAGTGGTGTTCGCAAGTCGAGTAGACCACTATGTTCTTTTCGACGAGCATCTCGCCGTAGTGGTAGTTGTTCTCAAACGTATTGAGGTCGGGGGCTTTGCTCGGATGAAGGCCTCCGAACGTTTCTTTCACAAACATCTTGGCCACGCGCTTGGGGGTTCCGCGAAGGCTGTCGTCTTCGAGGTCCATGCCGAGGGTGTCGAGGATTCCGCGGACGTGGGCTTCGATGCGGGCAATTTTCTCGTCGTCGCTGAGTAAAAAGGCATCCGGACGCACCGGAGTGTGCACGCTCGAACTCGTGTGGTCGGGGTCGTGGGATTTCATGGATACAAAGGTACAAGGGCTTTGCGCGGAAAACGGTACTTTTGCGCCCATGAATCATGCTGTTGTCATCGCAGGAACCGGATCGGTTCTGCCCGAAGTAGTTGTTCCGAATTCCGCCTTTTTGCAGAATGAGTTTATGGACGACAACGGGAATTCGTTTCCCAATTCGAATGAGGTAATCATTCAAAAGTTTCAGCAAATTACCGAGATCGAGGAGCGCCGCTACGTGCGCCCAGACCAGAATTCTTCAGACATCGGAGCCGAAGCCGCACGCAAAGCTCTCGGTGATGCCGGGTGGAACCCTGAAGACCTCGACCTTCTCATCGTAGGACAAAATTTTGGTGATATCGATCCCGGAACGCGACGCATTGACCAAATGCCTTCGATTGCTTCACGGGTAAAGGCAAAACTGGGAATCGCCAATCCGAATACGGTTGCTTTTGACGTACTGGCCGGCTGCCCCGGATGGATCCAAGGCGTTCTGGTGGCAAATGCCTACATGCAGGCCGGGATGGCCAAAAGAGCTTTGGTAGTTGGGACGGAAACGCTTTCGCGCGTCGTCGACCAGCACGACCGTGACTCCATGATTTTTGCCGACGGAGCCGGCGCTGCGTGCTTTGAGGTACGCGCCGAAGCGGGCGGTGCTGGAATCATGGGTTGTGCCGCCGTGAGCTACACCAAAGACGAGGCCTACTACCTCAAGTCGCTGCCCTCTGTAAATCCCGCAGGTGACCCCAACGAGCGCCTGATACGCATGAAGGGCCGCAAGATTTACGAATTTGCGCTGAAGCACGTTCCAGACGCAATGAAGGCCGCCCTCGACAACGCCGGCGTGCACCTCAAGGACGTCAAAAAGATTTTCATGCACCAGGCCAATGCCAAGTTGGACCATGGGGTAGGTGAGCGCCTCTACAAGCTCTACGGCCTCGAAGCCGACCTAGACGCGGTAATGCCAATGTCCATCCAGTGGATGGGTAATAGTTCGGTAGCCACGGTACCGACGCTGCTTGATCGTGTGCGCCACGAGCAGTACCAAGGCCATGAGGTTCATCCGGGCGATATTGCGCTCTTCGCGAGCGTGGGTGCGGGCATGAACATCAATGCCTTCGTCTACCGATTCTAATTCGGAACCGTTACGCGCAACGAAAAAGGGCGGCCCCGCAAAGGGCCGCCCTTTTGTTTGGCGAAGGCACGAGGCCTACCACGAAGCCGTCTTGCTGAGCAGCGCAGCCAAGCGCTTCTCGACGTCGGTCAGCTGGTCTGCCACCACGCGCCGCTGGTCCTTCATGGTTTGGGTGGGTTCAGATCGAATGGAGTACGAACCCCAGACAGCTGAACTCAACCGGTCGCGCAGGCCGGGTAGGGTTTCAAATTCCTTGCTCGCAATCAGCTCGTCGCCATCGAGGATTCGCTTGATTGCGCGCCATTCTGCGCGCACTGATGCCACCTCGCCGCGAAGCGCGGCGGGGGCTGATACCCCGTACTCGACAACTTTATCCGCTCGTCCCAATCGGGCCTCGACGTCGTCCATTTGACGCCCAACCACATCCATGCGGAGCTGAAGGCCGTCCAGTGATTTCTGAAGGGCGGTGAGCTCTGCCGGCTTTTCGGCAGGCAAACTCACGTTGCTGAGGTGCTTTACGTCGAAGCTGCTGGGCTTCGTCAGGGTGTCAACCTTCGCCCCGTGAACCCCGACGAGCTGGACACTGTAGGTGCCAGCGGGAGCGAGGTACGAACCTCGGTCGGGGGATGCGCTGCGTGCAAACTTACCGTCCCACGTGGTTCGCTTGAGTCCGTTGCTGTACTTGGTCTGCAGCACCCGAACGACGGAACCCGAAGCGTTGCGGATCACCAGCGCCAGGTAGGGCTTGTCCTCTTCGGCCTCTGCGCGAATGGCATCTTTGCTCGGGTAGCTCGGAGCCTTTTTGTCGGCTTCTTCACGCTGCTCCTTTAGGGTTTTTGGTGCATTTTTCACCCAATATGTAAAGGTGGCGCCCACCTTTGGGTTGTCGGCCATGTAGTAGCTGGCTCCCAAAAATCCGGCCCCGCCGTACCCCAGTGGGGAGGCTTCAAAGTAAAGTATTGCCGGTTTGATCGGTAAGATGATGGCCTCGTTCTTTTTGATGTCGTTCTTGATTTCGCGCAACGGACTGTAGTCGTCGAGTACATAAAATCCGCGCCCAAACGTCGCCAGAACGAGGTCGTCTTCGCGCTTTTGAATGGCGATGTCGCGCACGGCCACCGTGGGAAGGCCTTTTTTAAGCTCGGTCCACGCGACGCCGGCGTCGGTTGAGGTGTACACCCCGAATTCGGTTCCGACAAACAAAAGACTGGGATCCACGTGATCTTCGGCGAGCACGTAGGCGGAACCTCGCTGCGGTAATCCCGCACTGATCGACTCCCACGTCTTGCCGCGGTTTTTACTCACGAGAACGTAGGGCTTGAAGTCTCCGTTTTTGTGGTTGTTGAACACCACGTAAAGGACGTCCGGCGCGTGCTGGGACCACTTTACATCGTTCACGTAGGTGAGGTCCGGAATGCCCGGAAGCTTGTCGAACTTCGTCCAGTTGGCACCGCCGTCGCTAGAAGTCTGGACGAGGCCGTCGTCGGTACCCACCGCGAGCAATCCCTTGACCTTGGGTGACTCGTGTAGCGCGGTAATGTTGCCGTACATCGAAGTGCTTTGCTTATAGGCGAT
>JBIPMA010000117.1:0-4412 GCA_044369335.1 Schleiferiaceae bacterium
GCATCGAGACCCTGTATTTTGCCCATGACGGGGATCTGGTGGCGGTCCAATTGGCGCGACAGGTCGCCAGAAATTGTGGTCCATGTATTTCCGCGGTCCGTGCTTTTGAACACCACGTTGGCTGCGAAGTAGAGGGTCTTGCTGTCGTGCGGACTAATTAGAAGTGGGGCGTCCCAGTTCCAGCGCCACGCTTTGCCTCCGGCGGGTTCGATGGGCTTGATGCCCACACCTTCACCGGACTTTTTGTCGAAGCGCTGCAGTCCACCGTATTGGGCCTGAGCGTACACGATGTTGGGGTCGGTGGGGTCTACCTGCGATTCAAAACCGTCACCGGTTTGGGTGACGTACCAGTCGCTGTTGACGATTCCGCGGTCGTTGATGGTTTGGCTGGGGCCACCGAGTGAGAAGTTGTCTTGCGTTCCGCCGTAAATGCCGTAAAAAGGTTCGGCGTTGTCCACGGCAACTCGATAGAACTGAGTAATGGGAAGGTTGTCCTTGTAGTGCCACGTAGTCGCATGGTCCCATGTTTCGTAGACCCCGCCGTCGCAGCCCATGATGAGGTGCTTGGGATTGCTAGGGTCTTGCCAGAAGGCATGGTTGTCGACGTGCTTGTTTTTCTCACCAAGGCGCTTGAATGTGGCTCCGCCATCTTCAGACCATTGTGCGTAGGTATCCATGCTGTATACGACGTCGGCATCGTGCTTTGAAGCAATGAGTTCCACGTAGTAGTTGCCCGAAGTCGCATGGTCGCTACGCTTACTGTAGGACGCGCCGCGGTTGGCGCTTCGGTAGGTTCCGTGCCCCTCAATCATTAGGTAGTGAATGTCGGGGTCGACGGGCGAAATGGCGAGGCTGAGTCTGCCTTTGTCTCCGCCTGGAATCCCACTCTTGACCTCTGTCCAGGTTTCGCCACCGTCTTCGGACTTCCAAAGCCCCGATTCGGGTCCGCCCGAAACGTAGGTGTGCACGTGGCGACGGCGCTGGTGGGCCGTGGCAAAGAGGATGTTGGGGTTGCGCGGATCCAAGTGAACCTCATTAAACCCTGTGTTGTCGGACACGTGCAGCACGCGACGCCACGTTTTGCCTCCGTCGGTGGTTTTGTAGATTCCGCGCTCGCCGCCACTGCTCCAGAGTGGGCCGTAGGCCGCCACCCACACGATGTTGCCGTTTTTGGGGTGGACCGCAATCATGCCGATGTGCTCTGAGGCCTTCAGGCCCATGTTCGTCCAGCTTGCGCCGCCATCCATAGACTTGTACACCCCGTCCCCGTAAGCTACCGAACGCTGGTTGTTGTTTTCGCCGGAACCTACCCACACCGTGTGCGGGTTGCTGGGGTCAAGCGTCACGCAACCAATGGAGTAGGACCCTTGGTCGTCGAACAGCGGTTCAAAGGTCACGCCGTGGTTGGTGGTCTTCCAGACTCCGCCTGAAGCGGCTGCGACGTACCACTCGTCGGCGTTGGTCGGATGTACGGCGAAATCCGAAACTCGGCCGCTCGTAAGGGCGGGGCCGACGCTTCGAAAAGCCAGTGCGTCAAGCTTTTGGGCCTGCATTGCGGCCGGGAGAGCCGCGAGTGCGGCGAACCAAAGTACGTGCTTCATTTCCCGAAAATACGCCACGTCGGGCTAAGGGAATGCGGATTAAAATCGTGCTCGGTAGGTGGCGGTGATGCGCTGGTGTACGTTGGGTAGGCTCCAGTCGAGCGAATTTCCTGGGTTCTTGACAATTCCGCCAGATCGGACCGCATTGTAGGCCACATCCATTCCCCAGTCGCGCTCTTGGTAGCCGATGCCGAGCCCGAGCATTTGGTAGCTGCTGTGGTCGTTGAATGTAGTTCCGGATTCGGACCACTGCACGCCAGCACGGGTGCTCCACGCTTCACTCAGGCGGTATTCTCCTCCGAACCGGAATTGCTGGTGACCTCGGAGCTCGATCGCCATCTCTCGACCAAGGTCGTAAAAGTTCAATGGGTTACTAATTAGTGCGTCAACCTTGGAATGGTGCACCCAAACGGCCGACAGAACGCCTCGAGTTCCGAAAGTCTGGGCAAGCCCAACCTGAATAACTGCCGGAAGCTGGTAGCGAAACTCTTGGTCATCGAAGAGTTCAAAGGGTGTTAGGTTGGTTTCAGAACTATTTGCCTCGGGCGTTACTCGGTTGCGGTAGTCCCACTGAACCAAGGCGGACGATGCGGGCTGAATGGCCGCGTTTACCCGAAGTCCCTCGGTTAGTTGAGCGGCTATGCCCAATCGAATGTTCCACTGTCCCCACCGGGTACTGTCAACCACCGTTTTCTGGTACGATTTGGTCACACCACTGGGGTTGAATCCTGATTCCGTCATGGTGAAGCGCTCCTGCGCCCGCCCGTCGCGCCGCTCGATTCGAATTCCGGCCGAGAACTTTTCGGTTTTAAACGCAAAAGGCACGGACCATGAAGTATTGGATTGCTCGCGGGCAAAGCGCACCTGTCGGTAGGTTGGAACTCCGTCCGCATAGGCCGTGTACTGGTTGCCGGGCGCAACTTCGGTCAGGTACCCCATGTAGGCCACATAGGCGTCGTACAGTCCGTTCGAAAGCAGCTGTTCGGGACTAAATCCGTTGGATTCTGAAATCCAACCCGCTACCGCTGAAGTTTGTGGGTTTTGATCGGAGTTGATCCAGAAGTTGGGAAACCAAGTATCCCGCAGGTATGCGAGCCCCAATGAGAGTCTTGCTTTGCTGTTCAGTCGCCACGCGCCGGCCAAGTAGGCCTGGCCTAGACCCATGCCTTGACTCCGAAGGTCGGTCTGGTCAGTACGGGCGTGCATGCTGAATTCGGTTCCGCCAAAAGTCGACGAGTTCATCAGTGCAGGGTTTTCGATGCTCGAACTACCGTCACCGCCGAGCGCAGCGAGTGCGCCTGCCGCGCCGTTGTAGCGGGCCGTGCCAAAGCGCTGTCCGCGCTGCATCCATACCGCACTCAAAGTGGATTGGGCACAAAGCGACAGGCTACCCGCCGTGAGCAGGGCTATGGTGATAGAGCTTTTCATAGATCAGGCGTTTAGGGGCGGCGCTGGCTCGTGCTGGGCGAAGGGCTGCTGCGCTGCGGCGTGGGATTACTCCGAGGAGTCGAAGGTTGGCGGAACTCAGGTTGACGCTGAGCAGGTTCGGAACGTCGCACTTCGGGTTGGCGTTGGGGCGGATCTGGTTTTTTGGCTTCCGGCGTGCGGACTTCTGGCTGGCGCTGCGCAGGAGCGGGCTTGCGGACCTCAGGTTGGCGCGTTTCGGGTTTACGAACTTCGGGCTGGCGCACGGCAGGAGGGGTGCCCACCTGTGGTTCACGGGGACTCGTGCTCGGGCGAACGGGAGTGTTGCCGCGGGTCGGCGTATCGTCACTGATGGTCCCTGGACGGTTGCTGCCGCTGGGTTGCGATGGAGAAGTTTCCTGGCCGCGTTCTGCTTCGATGACCTTAGGGCGATTTTGGTCGACGCTTCCTCCGCCAGGATTGTTGGTAACGACAGGACGTCGGTAGGGTGTGCTACCTGAATTGATTTGCTGGCGACGGATGTCGCTGTCGGGGGTAGGGTCCACGGTTCCGGAACCAGATCCGCCACCGGGCTGAGTCCAGCCGCCGCCAGGGCGATTCCATCGGTCGTAGCGGTTGTTCCAACCGTTGTAACCACCGTATCCGTAGTAAGGATTCCAACCCCAAGGGTCGTTCCAACCGTATCCGCCGTACCAAGGGTCGTTCCAACCGTATCCGCCGTACCAGGGGTCGTTCCAGCCGTAGCCGCCGTACCAGGGGTCGTTCCAGCCAAATCCTCCATGCCAGGGGTTGTTCCAGCCGTAGTATCCACTGTTCCAGCGGTTCGGACGATCCCAGCGGTTCCATCCGTTCCAGCGGTTGGGCATATTCCATCCACCGTAGTACGCATAAGGATCGTGAAGCATCCACGGCTGGCTCCAGTGGTAGTAGTAAGTTGGGTAGTATTCGTAGCGGACAATCGTACGTGTGCGGGTCACGCGTTCGGGGCGCCCGTCTTGGTCGTCTTGGGCAGCTTGGTCGTCGGCGCCTTCTTGGTAGCCTTGCTGGTATCCGGATTCATAGCCATCCCGATAGGCTTGAGAATTCGTCCAAGAGTACGATCCGTCAAAGTCGCGGTAGGTATTCTGCCTGGTTCCGCACGAAGAGACGAAAATGCCAAGAGGGGCGAGGAGTAGGAGGTAGCGCATAGACCGTACTTTTGGGGTTTACTAAGGAATAGAACCCAAATTGCATACCAAAGTATGGCTAAGAACCTCACTCCCCGCGCTACGGACTACTCAAAATGGTACAACGAGCTTGTTATTCAGGCGGATTTGGCCGAAAATTCCGGAGTGCGCGGCTGCATGGTCATCAAGCCGCACGGCTACGCGATTTGGGAGGGAATGC
>JBIPMA010000192.1:0-2911 GCA_044369335.1 Schleiferiaceae bacterium
GCGCGCCGACCAATTAGCCCACTCGAGCTCGGTCAGCGGTCGCGCAAAGGCGAATATGCGAACCACGCGCTGTCGAGATTCGCCGGGTAGAGGCTTCGAAAGTGCACCTAGATTGACTTCAGTGAGTTGGTAGACGCCAGACTGCAGGAGTACCCGGGCAGGCTTGGCGGCGTCGGTTTGAGCGGAAAGTTGGAGGGCCACCACGGCGGCCACGGCAAGTAGGCGTAATTTCATCGGCTGAATACGGAATAAGAGGCACAATTTAGAACCGGAATGCACAAGTATCGTTTAATGTTTGCGTGGGCGCTCATCTTGAATGCGGCATCGGCCCAGCCCGTTCAGCGCATCTTGTACGTCGCGGCCCACCCCGACGACGAGAATACCCGATTGATTGCGCACTGGTCGAGGGCCGAGGGGCGCGAGGTCGCCTACGTGAGTCTGACGCGGGGAGAGGGAGGACAGAATTTGATCGGTCCCGAATTGGGTCCGGCCTTGGGGGCCATTCGCGAGGCGGAGCTTCGCGCCGCCCGCCAGATTGATG
Organism: Schleiferiaceae bacterium; assembly: GCA_044369335.1. Lineage (GTDB taxonomy): Bacteria > Bacteroidota > Bacteroidia > Flavobacteriales > Schleiferiaceae > TMED14. The sequence goes on from JBIPMA010000192.1 coordinate 542, forward strand.
GGGCTACTCAGTACTTCACGTCCGCGCCCGATTTTGGGTTTAGTAAGAACCCTGATGAAACGTTTGCTATTTGGGACCGTGAGAAAATTTTGGGCGAACTTTTCGCCCTTGCGGCGGAATTCAGGCCAGACGTCATCGTGACTCGCTTTCCGCCCGATGCCCGTGCAGGCCACGGCCACCATACAGCCTCAGCAATGCTGGCCCTCGACCTTTTTGCACGGCTGCAGCGCGACCGCAAGTGCAACGGGGATTGGGCTCCGCGCGCCGTATACTGGAACACCTCGACGTGGTGGGCCAAGGACCTCGAAAATGCGCCCTTGAGCGACAGCTTGGTACGCCTGCAAATTGGGGGCTACCACGAGGCCTTGGGCAAGTCGGTACTTCAAATCGGAACCGAAGCCCGCAGCATGCACAAGTCCCAAGGTTTTGGGGCTGAGAACGACCACGGATTCAGAACGGAGTACCTGCAGTTGCTGGCCGGAACCCCCGTTGATCTTCGCGTGCCGGCCGTTCAGTCGTTCGATCGTGGCAGTGTGCGCTGGCTGTGGCACGAAGTGCGGGCCGACCGCCCATGGTACACCGACCGCGACAGCCTGCCCCTCAAGCGCACTGAAATATGGATCAACGAAGGGGATGCCGTCGCGGTGGACGGCGAGATGTTGGCCCCAGGTCAGCGCGTTGAGCGCGAGGCCAGCCCGCTGCAGCCCGCTTGGTACGTTACTGCGGACCGAGTCAAGGGTGAACTCCGCCGCCCCAGTGTGGAGGCGGATCCGCTCAGCGTGTCCTTGGATGTGCCGAGTGTCATCGCGACGTCGAAGCGTCCGTACGATGTGGAGGTTCGGTTTACGCGCTGGGCTTTAGCGAAGTCGTTCGAGGTCGAAGTCAACGTTCCCAAGGGTTGGAAGCTGCTAAGTCCCAAACGCTTAAAATGGTCGGCGCAGCCGGGGTCCGACCTAGAGTACCACGTGACGGTGCGCCTCGAGCCCGGAACCAACCCCGTCGATGGCGAGCTGACCTTTACGTTGGACGGTGTTCCAGTGCGCCAAGTGGTCGCGGTGCGCTACGACCACATTCCGCATACCGAGGTGTGGGTGGATGGTGGAATTCCGCTTCGCTTTGTGCCCATGTCGCTGCCCGCAGCCACCGTGGGAGTCATTGAGGGAGCCGGTGACGATGCGGCACTGGCGCTCACGCAGCTTGGGTTTGCGGTACGCCAACTCGACCCTCTGCGCATGACGGCATCAAACCTCGACGGGCTCACGGCTGTAGTGACTGGAATCCGCGCCTACAATGCAACCCCTGGGATGGACCGCGCAAACACCATCCTCGAACCGTGGGTCCGCAGCGGGGGTCGGCTGGTGATGCAGTACACCACCGCGAGCAGCGACCGAACCGCGGCGCAAATGGGCCCCATTAAGTTTGAGTTGGGTCGGCAGCGGGTGACGCGCGAAGATGCGGTTCCGCAGTTTTTGGCGCCACAGCACCCGCTAATGACGACACCCAACGTTCTGGATGCGAATGATTTCAATGGCTGGATTCAAGAACGCGGACTCTACTTTGCCCAATCCTGGCCGGCGGAATTTACTCCGCTGATTGCGTGGTCGGATCCGGGCGAACCCGTGGCGCAGGGTGCGCTCATCTCCGCGCGATACGGAGACGGAAGCGTAACCTACTGCGCGCTGTCCCTGTTCCGCCAATGGCGCGCAGGCGTGCCGGGAGCATACCGAATTTTGGCCAACCTCGTCGCGCATGACCGCTAGCCTTCGTCCATTAGATCTTGCGGCGCTGGTGCTTACGATCGGCGGAATCGCGATCTACGGAATGTGGAAGTCGCGCCAAAAGGCCACGGCGTCTGAATTTTTGAGTGGGCAGCACCAAACGCACTGGCTACCGATGGCGCTCGGAATTCTTGCCACGCAAGCCTCGGCAATTACTTTTTTAAGCACGCCGGGTCAAGGATTTGGTGACGGACTTCGCTTCGCCCAATTCTATCTAGGGATGCCGCTGGCTCTTTTTGTACTTGGAGCCTGGGTCGTACCTAGGTACATGCACAGTGGTGCCCGGACGGCGTACGAGTACCTAGAGGGAGTTTTTGGTTCTCGGGTTCGGGGACTTGCGGCCTTACTTTTTCTTACGTCGCGGAGCCTGGCGGCGGGCATCACCCTGTACGCCCCAGCGATTGTCCTGTCGGCGCTGTTTGGATGGAACCTCAAAGTAACCGTGCTCGTCATCGGGGCGGTGGTCATTGTCTACACCGCTTTTGGAGGCTACAAGGCGGTCGAGGTGACCCAAACCGCCCAGATGACCGTGATCCTGCTTGGGCTCGTCGCGGCCTTTATCGTGCTGTTGCAAGGACTACCTGAGGGCTTT
>JBIPMA010000159.1:0-3421 GCA_044369335.1 Schleiferiaceae bacterium
ACTCAGTTTGCTGAAAAATCCAGTTCAGCTGGGCGTCACCGTTGCCGTCGAATTCGGGGTCTGCCGCCTTTTTGGCCTCTAAGGCGGCCTTGAGGGCCGGGCGCTCCCGCAGCAGCTTGGCCGCGGTGTCTTCAAACACGTAGCCGCTGAACCCCTCTTTTTGCTGAAGTACGGCATTAAAAAATCCCCAGGCTAGCAGTCCGTCGGGGGCGTCGGCCTCGAGTGCCTCGGCGAGGTAGCGGCGCATGGGCTGCCCGCTCGGAACCAAATAGTCTCCCGCCAAAAACTTCACGTCGAGGGTGTCGCGGCGCGTTTGGATTCCGCGCAGCGCAAAATGCCCCTCGTAGGGTTGAGGCGAGGCCTTGTAGCCCTCGATGTAGGTCACTTCCACGCGCAGCGTCGTGTCGCGGGTGAGCTCGCGAAAGCGGATTCCGTGCGCCGTCAAGCGGTCCCAGGCCTCGGTCCATCCGCGCGGAATGAGGTAGGCCTGCGGCACGTCCGCCCACTGGGTCGCCACAGCCACGTCGCGGTAGGCCACATTCACCTCGTAGGGCTTGCTGCGGTCGTAAAAAAGTCGGGGCTGCCCGCTGACCTCTGAGGGCTTGTACCCGCGTTGGTATCCCAAAAACGGAACCCGGTTCACCTGCGTCGTATCAATCGTCCAGGCCACTGGCAACCGGGTGGCTTGAGCCTCGGCCATTCGTTGGGTCGCTTGGGCCTCAGCCGCGGCCCTGCGCTGCGCGGCAAACGTTTCGATCAGGGCCACGTTCAGGGCGTAGGTCGCGCGCACCCGGTCGGCAAAGGGCTTGAGCATGTGGGTTTCGGGCACAAAGCTGTAGATGTTGCGCACCGCGCCGTACCCGCTGAGGTAGCGCGGACCCTCGAGGTAGGCGTCCCAGCCCTTTTCGGGCGTGGTGCCCCAGTGGTTCACGTACGGAACCATCGGGAATCCCGCATCCTTCATGCGGCGGTAAACCTCAGGCTCGAGCTGGTGGCGCAGCAGGTCGCCCATGGCTCCGCCCAGCTTCTCGGGCTGGGTGCTCAAAAGGGTCATCACGTGCTGGTAGTCGGCGCCGTTGCTCACGTGGTTGTCGATCAGCACCAGCGGATTCACCCATTCAATGGCGCGGATCAGGCTGCGGGTCTCGGCCGCGTCAGCCTTCATGAAGTCGCGGTTGAGGTCTAGGTTTTGGCTGTTTCCGCGGGCGCCGAACTCGCGCGGACCGTCCTGGTCCACCCGGTGGTAGGGGCTGCGCTGCAGCATTCCGCCAATGTTGAAGCACGGAACCACCGCCAGCACCACATTCGCCGGCAGCTTCACCCGGCCCTGCGCCACGTCGCGCACCAGCATCATGCTCGCGTCGATGCCGTCGGGCTCGCCCGGATGGATTCCGTTGTTGATCAGCACCGGCATTTTGCCTTCGGCGGCCCACTCGTCAGGGTCCAAGTTGCCCTCGGGGCTCACCAGCACCAGGTGCAGCGGATAGTAGGCGTCAGTCGGGCCCACTTCAACCAGCTTGAGCACCGCGGGGTAGGCCGCCACCAGCCTGCGGTAGTAGTCCATCATCTCGAGGTAGGTCGGTGATTCCAGGCCGTTGCTGCGTTCAAAAACCGTTTCAAACGCTTGCGGAACCTTATTTTTTTTCGGTGCGGAGCGCTGCTGCGCCCAAGCCGTCGCCACCGACAGGGCCATTGCCAGGATCATTAGGGGTGTTCGCATTTAGCGAATGTAGCACGTTCTCGCCACGGAGCAGGGCGGCACAGCCCTCAGGGGTTAATTTTGCGGCCCTTGGCCCCGTAGTTCAACGGATAGAATAAGCGTTTCCTAAACGTTTGATAGCGGTTCGATTCCGCTCGGGGCTGCTACTGAATTCCGCCCAAGTCCCATTCTAGCTCGACCGCGACTTCGTTGCGGCGGTTGATCACATCCCATGGGGCGTTGTAACCCATGTACATGAACGCCCCAGCAGGCTGCAGGCCTTCGCGGGCTAAGGTTTCACCTAATTCGCTACACTTCGCGTTGATTTCGCGGTCGTTGGTGAAGCCTCCGTAGCGTAGAACGGCGAGTACTTTTGGAGCTTCTTCGGCCACGACTACTCGGCCTGAGTTGGGCTGGGGGAGGTCAGCTGCCGCGTATTGCTTGGGCATCACAAAGTACATGGTGGCCGAATCGCTCAAGTTCATGACCACTGGGGCGGTCATAGCGATTTTTTGGTTCCGGGCGTTTCCGCCAAAAATGTAGCCTGCGATTTCGCGAAAACCATTAGAACCCGACTGGTCAAACGATGCAGAGCCCACGGGCGTGCGGGCCACCACCATCGAGGGGTAGTAGCGAATTTCGACGTCGCCAATGCTTCGCAGTACGCGGTATTCGGGGGTTTCGATTCCGGGCGACGAAAGGCTGTAGGCGGCCACCCCGATCAGGGTTGCAGCACCAAGGGCGGCAAGAGTCCACATCTTTTTGTTTTTCATAGGGTTATGCTGAATTAACGCCGTGCGGACCTCTTTTGTTTGTGCGGCCGGGCGGCGAAGGCTCAACCAAAGGTTCCGCGCACCGAATGCCTGTTAGCGGTGGCCGATTGGGGTATACCAAAACCTAGCACGGCGCGTTACTTCGTCAAAACCCCATCGAACCGTGAATCGACGTACCCTCATTTTTGCGGCGGCTGGAGTGCTGCTGACGCTTCCGGCTTTAGCCATGCTGCTCGGAGGCGACGTGAACTGGTCAGCTTCAGACTTCATTATTGGCGGAATCCTGCTCTTCGGAACCGCATTTGCCTTGAATTTCGCCCTCGACCGAATTACTTCGCCACGAAACCGGGTGGTAGCTGCGGGGGCTATCCTGCTGGTGCTGGTGCTCGTTTGGGCCGAACTCGCCGTGGGCCTCTTCGGGACGCCCTTCGCCGGTAGCTGAACCTAATTCATTTTTGCGAGCAGCTCTTCGCTCGAATCCAACGTGCCTCCGGACTCAGCAATCGCTTGCTTGGCCTGGGCTTTGGCGGATTTTTTGTCTCCGGCGCGGAACAGCAACCATGCGTACGTATCGCGGAACGTGGGATCCGTTTCAGCCGTCATTTTGCCACCCATGATCTGGGCGGCGCGCTTGGCGAGGGCAACGTCGGCAGCCTCGTCTTCAGCAACTGGCCAAAGCATGGAATTGAGCGTAGCTACTTCGAGTTCGGCGCCCCAAGGCGTTTCAATCAAGTCCAAGAGGTAGGCCCAGTTCTTTTTGCGGCTGGCCCATTGGGCTTTGATAAAGTTGAGGTCGGTATTGGGTCCGCCGTGCATTTGGGCGAACTCGAGCGCAGAACCCAGTGCTTCAGGGGTTTCTGCCACCATCGCTCGGCGAAAAATCTGGTTGTCGACAAAGCTGGTGAAGGCCGATTCGCCGGCGAGCGCTTGCCACTCGGCCCGCTGGGCC
>JBIPMA010000149.1:0-3701 GCA_044369335.1 Schleiferiaceae bacterium
GGCCCCAGGATTTCGCTCCCCGTCGATCGCCGAGCTCTACAGCGCCTCGGCGGCAGGAGTTCTGCAGGTTTTTCCGCGGCCCGGACTCAAGCCCGAGCAGGGCTGGACGGCTGAACTTGCCCTGCGCCAAGCATTTAAAGGCCGCGGCGGCCTCAAGGGCTACGCCGACCTCGCCCTTTTTCGCACCGAGTTTCGCGACATGCTCGAATTCAGCTTTGGCCAGTGGGCCAACGTACCCAACGCGGGCTTGGCCAACTTCGGATTCACCTCGCTCAACGTCGGCCCCACACGCATTCAGGGCCTTGAGGCCACCGCCGTGGGCGAGGCTAAGGTCGGCCCCGGTCAGTTGCAGGCCATGCTCTCGTACACCTTCGCCCAGCCGATCGCCCTTGAGCCTGAAAAGGTCTATGCCACGGACGCCGCAGGCTCCGCGCTGACCTACACCTCGACGTCGTTGGACCCGAGCAAAAATGTGCTCAAGTACCGCTACCGCCACGTGGGCAAGGCCGACGTCGCCTACACGTGGCGCCGTGTGACGGCCGCCTTCAGCGTTCGCGCCAACAGCTTTATGGAGAACATTGACGGAATCTTCACCTCGCCCCTCGTGTCTATTTACGTGCCCGGGGTAGCCGATTCACGCTACTTTACCCAGAGCGGAGACTTCGTCGCCGACGCCCGCCTGCAGTTCAAAGCGAGCGACCGGTGGACGCTAATTGTTGCGGCTACCAATCTGAACAACAGGGTGGTAAGTCCACGCCCCGCGCTGCTGGCCGAGCCGCGCATGCTGAGTTTTCAAGCCAACTTTTTGCTACATTAGACCCATGAACAAACTACTCCTCGTGGCGGTGTCCGCCCTCGCTCTTGCCTCGTGCAAAAAAGAACCAACCCTTGCCGACAAGCTTGAAGGCACCTGGCTTGTGAACGACATTACAGCGGCCGGAACCGTCAACATTCCGACCATCGGCGTAACACCCATCGTAGCCAGCGACCAGTCCATCGCGGCGACTTCGCTCTTCACTATGGTTCAGGAACCGAACAGCGTCAACTACGCCATCGACGCCCAGCTCGACGTGGTAGCTGGCGCGCTGACCATCCCCTTCCCGTGGCAGCAGTCGGGCAGCGGAACTTGGGTAGCTAAGTCCGGCGAAGGCGTGGCTCCCGATTCGGTTATTATTACGGCTACAGACGGTACTATAACCCGCTACGAAGTGCTCAGCATTCTCGAAACAGCGATTCGTTTGCGCACGACCACTGACATTACGACTCCCGCCGAGGGCACGCTCAACCTCGAGTTTAGCTTCGCCAAGCAGCAGTAGGTCAAGCCCTTTCATTTTTCGCCTTCACGGCGCGGAACCCAGGCACTTTCTGCCTGGGTTTTTTTATGCCCCAATCCGAAGATTTGGCACATAATTTTCACAGGTATACGTATGCACTGGACCGACTCCCTCGTTATCGTTTTTGGACTCGTGACCTTTGGTGTCGAGTGGTTGCTTTTGCGCGCCCATGGACGGAGCGTAAATTTTAGCCAAACGGCGCTCAACCTAAGTTTGGGAATGATCGAGCGACTTTTTGCATTGCTGTCCCTCAGCTTTGGACTTTGGCTCACCACCGAAATGCTTGGATTGCGGATTCTCGCCTCAATCCATCCGGGCTGGCTCAACGTTCTCGCCGCGTTTATTGGCGTGGACCTCTTTTGGTACCTCTACCACCGAATTTCGCACCGGGTCAGTATCGTATGGGTGGCCCACCTCGTGCACCATCAGCCCGAGGAGTACAACTTCAGTGTCAACTTCGCCAACTCTCCGTTGGGCTACTTTGTGCGGGTCCTCGTGTACAGTCCGCTGGTGCTCTTCGGAATCGAGCCCGAGTACATCGTCCTTGCAAACATCATCAATGGATTTTACCAGGCGCTGCTGCACAGTGAACTATGGCCTGCTTGGGTGGGCCTAGAGCGCTTCATCGTGACGCCCCGCTACCACCAGATCCACCACTCATCCGCCCGCGTGCACCTCGACAAGAACTACGGAGGTATGTTGACCATTTGGGACCGAATGTTTGGCAGCTACCACGACGGACGAGAGCCCGTCACCTACGGCCTCACCAAGCCCATTGAGCAGCGCGACCCCTTTTATGTGAGCTCGTTTTATGCGGCCCGTCTGATTCAAAACTTTCGCGACTTCCCCTTCGGAACTGCACTACGCCTCCTATTCGCCGGCCCCGAACACCAGCCGGCCGAAATACCGCGGCTATACCGGCTACCTGTTCGCTATACACCCGTTCGCTTGCTTGTGGGTTTTGGAGTTTTTCTCGCTGGATTTTTTCTGACGGGGTCGCAACTGCTTCCGTTTTGGGTCGCCTTCGCCATTGCCTTTGGCGGAATTTTAGTCGCCAGCGGTATTGTACCTTTGCCGCCCCGAGCAAAAGCGCAGCGCGCTGAGCTCTAGGATGGCTCTGTAGTACAATGGATAGTATGTGGGTTTCCGGAGCCTAAGATGCAGGTTCGATTCCTGCCAGGGCCACACCAGGGATGAACCCGCCGCGTGAGCGGCGGGTTTTTTTGTGCCTTAATCGATTAAGCCTCCTTGGCTGCCTGGCACTCCTCAAGTGCTTGGATGGCCTTTTTGAGTTCCGTTTGGGCCTTCTTTTTCCCCGTTTCGGCTTTGTTTGCCGCTTCGTTTGCTGCGCTTAGCTCGTTTTGCAGCTGAGTCAACGTGCTTCGCAGCTGCTCAGCTTCGTGGCGCCATTTGGCTGCTTCTCTCGCTTTGGCGTCGAGGTCTTTCGCGTCTTTAGTTTGGGTCCAAAAACTGTAGGCGGCATAGAGTACAACCCCCACGACAACCATGATGCGGATTTCTGACTGCCATGCGCCAATCGCGGGGACGACAAAGCCCAAGGCAAAAAGTAGAATAAGAAGGGCTCCGAGCAGCATTAGGCCGCGTTCGATAAGGGATTGATTCATGATTTTGGGAATTGGCCCGCGCACATCACTAAAGGCTTTATAAACGTCATAAAATGTTCTAATGCAACAAAGTTGGGCAGAGATTTTGCCACTGTGAAGCAAACACTTAAAGGTATGAACACAAAGAATATGTTATGGTTAGCGTTTGCGGGAATCGCCCTGAGTTCCTGCACCGTAGTTCGCCAAGGAGACGTGGGCGTCAAGCGCACGCTCGGAAAGATCAGCAAGCGCGAGGTTCAGCCTGGGCCACGGTTGTACAATCCGTTTTTGACTACGATTATTCAGGTTCCAACCCGAACCACCAACCTCGAGGTTAAGCTCGACTTGCCGTCCAAAGAGGGCTTGAATGTCGGAGCCGAAATTTCGATCCTCTACCACATCGACCAGCGCCGTGCAACCGACGTGGTGGGAAGCATTGGTCCCGACTACGAAATGTCCATGATTTTACCTGTCTTTCGCGCCGCAGCCGCGGACGTGACTGCAGGCTTTATGGCCAAAGACATGCACACGGGCAACCGCCTCGGAATCGAGACCGCCATCAAAAAGAGCATGATGGGTCTTCTTGAGGACCGTGGATTTGTGATTGAAGCTGTGTTGATGAAGAGCATCAAGCTTCCATCTGGTCTGTACCGCGCGATCGAAGAAAAGCTTCAGGCCGAGCAAGAAGCCCAGCGCATGGAATTTGTACTGCAGCGCGAACGTCAAGAGGCTGACCGCCGCATTATCGAAGCCGAGGGTATTC
>JBIPMA010000245.1:0-3651 GCA_044369335.1 Schleiferiaceae bacterium
TATTAATTATTAAAAAAAATCCGAAATCTTAGGAAATCGGATTTTTTTATACCCCTTAGCTAAGTTAATGATGCATTATAATTTTACCATCTTAAATTGATAATTAATCTTTCCATCATTTGTGCTCAATCTAATAAGATAAGTGCCAGCTGATAATTGTCCTAAATATATTGGGATTCCAGCTGTAAGATTTTGCATATTTGCCTTCTTAATGCCAGTAGTAATATCAAACACCTCTAAATTTAATTTTTGATAGCCCTTTACAAAAAAGTCAAGATTTAATTGATTGACAAATGGATTTGGAGCAAGTTTAATAAACTGGTCCACGCTTAAATTTATTACATCTGTAACTAAATAATAATATGGAGTACTCAATGCACTAAAACAATTATTTAGGTTTGTTCTAACAGTATATGATCCAGGTAATGCTGGTTTGAATTTTTGAGTTGAATCAATTAAAACAGCTCCATCCTTATACCATATACTCTTAAAGGCACCACTTGAAACTAAATTATTAGATGTATCTCTTGAAATTGAAGGTGTAACTGGGGTGGGTCTAATTTCAACATTAATTTTCGACTTAATCCCTTCACATCCGGTAATTAAATTTTTTTGACTAACATAAAAATTTTGAAACCCTATATTAGAAGTACTTGGTTTTGGAGTGATAGCACTAGAAGTAGCCCCTACAGAATCAATTGAATACCATTGTAAACTATTTCCACTTGAAAATATAACTTTAAACGTGTCTGTTATATTTACACCTTGACAATAGAATGTATCTCTTACAATGGGCGCTAATGGTAAAGGATTGACAGTTACTTTGATTGGATATGATATTGCTGAACAATTATTTTCAGTTGTTTTTACTTGGTAAATTCCTGAAGAAACTATTTTAAAAGTTTGATTAATTGCATTTGCTATATTGGCATTATTATTCAACCATTGATATTGATTAGATGAAGATGCACTAATTTGCAATGAATTACCATCACAAAACGAAGTATCTTTAATTCTATTAAGGGTTGGTGTACTACAAGTTGTAAAACCAGTTAATGAATCTGCATAAAATTCATTTGAAATAATAATTTTACCATTGGTGGTTGAATCTGGGATAATGGCAGATATAGTTGTGCTATTTTCAATTGTAAAACTTTTTAAAGTCCTACCTCCAATCTCAATTTTTGTAATTTCTGATAAGTTGGTTCCACTTATAGTGATAGGGATGCCATTTCCACCACTTTTTGGTAAAAATGAACTGATTTTTGGAGGACTAGTTGAAAATCCTGCTATTGAAGCTATCCCACCTAGTGTTTTGACGTTTATGTAACCAGGATAAGCAATATCCACGACTGCAGTAATTAAAGTATCTGAATCAACATTAAATGAAAGTGCAGGTAACCCACCAAAACGAACCTCTGAGGCATTTAGAAAATTTGTACCCTTAATAGAAATTTTTGTGCCTTTAATGCCAATTTTAGGCGAGAACGAGCTTATTACAGGCGGCGTTGCTTCTGAAAATGCATTATTAAAATATAAACCTCTCCCATATGTAGAAGCAATGACAGCATAGTCAGCACTTCTCATTTGTAACATATCGGTTCTAACATTTGCAAATCCATTATTTGACTGTGTCCAAGTAGGACTTGCAGTTTCAAAATTACTAGATGAATACACCCCAAGCTCAGTAGCCAGTATAACCTGACTTGGAATTTTAATTGGATTGAATAAAGCCCAACGTACTGGCATATCTGGGAAATTACCCATTTTATCTAGCCAAGTTTTACCCCCATCTGAGGTATACCATATTTTTTTTGTTCCGTAATTAAAAAAAGTTACAATAAGTTCGTTTTCACTTTTCCCAATTTCAATACAGGAAATACTTCCGGCAGGGAAACTCGCCCCCCCTATTAAAGTACTGCTTGGAATACTATCAGCATTAATCACTTTTAATAATTTGCCTGTACTTGTTCCAAGAAAAATAGTTGTAGACAAATGATTATATGGTGAAACTTTTAAAGCTGTGACTTCGTTGTTTAAATTAGGTACGGTTACATATTCAACTTTTGGTGTTCCTGTAATATTCTTTATTCTGACCAAAAAATTTCTAGAAGAATTTGAATATAAAATATGTTGAATATCATCATATGCGGCAGGGTTAATAAATGAACCTAAACTTGTATCAATTATAGTATTCCATGCGCCACCTTTAAAGAAAGAGGCGCCTGAATCAGTTGATAAATAATACTTATTATAAACATAAGAGGTGATTTGAAATTTTGGGTTGGTTTGATCGATAAAACAAAATCCACCATCACCAGTGGTTGCAGTTGTGGTTGCGGTTGGGGTTGTAGATTTAGTTGGATTTGAAAATCTTTGTGTTCCATTATCCTGTGAACCAGCTAAAAAAAAGTTTTTCCCCGCAAATGGATGAATTGCACCAGAATAAAATTGAGTTACATTATACCCATTGATTCTACTACTAATTACATCAAGAGAATCTGAACCGAGTACATTGGTGGTATAAAATACGCCGCCATCATTGCCAAATAATAATGTGTTAGATGAACCTGGCTTATAACTTAAGGCATGTTGATCGGCATGTACATAGGAACACTTCAAAAGTCTGAGGTTGTTATTGTTAGACCATTTACTAATTTGTTTCCAAGTAGATCCACCATTAATTGTTTTGAATAAATCTATACCTCCAACAATCACTATGTTGGGATTATTAGGATCTACTGCCATTGACTGATTATAACCAGCTTGCCCATTGGTAAAATCGGCTGATGCCATATTAATGTCAGCATCTAATGGCTTGGTTAAAGTATTCCAAGTAACTCCTTCATCATCTGATCTGTATAGATTCTCTAGTTTACCTGAACTTTCTACAAATGCATATAATATTTTTTCATTTGAAGGAGCAACAGCAATTGTAACTCTTCCAGTGCCATTCGTTACATTAAATTTATTAACGACTGTCCAATTAATACCATTTGTAGATTTTAAGACATAGCCACCACCTCTATTTTTATTTCCATAAGGACTCGCTTTGGTCCCTATCCAAATAGTATTGTTTTTACTTATTTGAATTGAAGCTGCAACAAATGGGACTTTATTTGTATTTGCAGTATCAGTAATATTAGGTAAAGTTTGTGTCCAAGTAGTTCCATTATCAGTTGATCTATACAAACCAGCATTGGATGCATTTAACCATTTGCCCATATAGAAACTGGCATCAATAGCTGCATAAATAACACTTTTGCCACTTTCTGTTCTTATAACAAGATCGTTTGAATATAAAAAATTGCTAGTTGAACTAAGTTGTGACCAAGTTGCTCCTGCATTTGTTGTTTTCCAAATACCAGCTCCTATAGAAGCACTAGTTCCGAAACTTTCCCCAGTTGTAACATAAGCAGTTTTCTTATCTATAGAATCAAAAACAATTTTAGTGATAGAAAGGGTTTGCCAGAAATCATCCACTTTATTCCATGATGAACTATTATTTGTGATATCATTATTGTACCATAAGCCACCAGTCACACCTCCAGCCCAAACTTTTTTTCCTGTAGAATCATTTGGGTCCCATGTTATAGTTCTTGTTCGGCCTCCAACATTATTTGGACCTAACTCAACCCAAGGTGCATTTGA
>JBIPMA010000152.1:0-3629 GCA_044369335.1 Schleiferiaceae bacterium
CATGGTGCAGCTCAGAAGGGAGCGTGGCTGCCCCCGCATAGCCGGCGGCCTTGTCCATTTCCCAGATCACGGTTCCGTCAAAACCCACTTGCCAGCTCACGTTGGGCACAATCAAGTTGATGGACATCACGAGCTTGTCGTCGGTAAAGGCCATGGACGGAAAGTCGCTCCAGCGGTTGTTGCCGAGCGGATTGCCGGGGAGCGTGTAGGTGTTCCAGCCCGCGTTCGGATCCTTGGATTGGCTGAAGCAGACGACGATTTGGCTGCTGGCCGGAGTATTGCCCACAAAAAACAGCAGCACCCAGCGTTCGGCGATGTAGTCGTAGAGCAGCCGCGGATCGCTGGCGTACGACGAAGTTTGAAGGCCCGAGGCGGCAATGAGCGGAATAAACTGCTGCGGAAAAAGAAAGGTGTCGGTGCGCAGGTCCCAGCCCCAAATAAGGGTATTGACCGCACTCAGCACCACCGAGTCCCCGTAGGCGATGGTGTTGTCGTTGGGGGTTCCGCCCGAAATCGGAACCTGGACGCCGTTGACCGCAAAAACGCGCTTCATGCTGAGGTCGTGGCGCACCAAGGGCTCTGCGGCCATCGTTTTCTGGCTCCGCGGAGCATCGGCGTCAGAAGCAGTTCCGAAGCGCTCAGCGTGCTGCGCCTTCAGCGCATTGAGCTGCGTTGCCTTGGCAAATTCGTCGGGCGCCTCAAGGTGGGTGACGCGCAGTTCCATGGACGGCTGGATTTCGTCCATTCGAAACTGGCGGGTGCGCGGAATTTCAAACTTCACGGGCTGTGCCAAAGCAGGAAGCGCCGTGAGGAGGATCAGAGCAAGGATGGGTCGCATTGCTCTAAAGTACGACCTAGACGGCTGGCTTGTAAGCAAGGTTGGCTCGTGGCTTGTTGGCAAGGTTGGCTCGTTTGCAAGCTTGGCTGCTCGTAACCAGTTACTTGTTTCTTGTTTCTTGTGTACCGCCACCGAGGATGCGCAAAAACCTCAAAGGGTTGAGCACGGAGCGCTCTAGCGCGAAGCGCAAAAACTTTTAGCAAGTGGCCAGCAGCCAAAAGCCAACGAGCCAGCCTTGCTAACCTTGCTAACTCAAGCTGAGCTGCCACCTCCACGCGTCCGCCATGGCCTCGTCGAGGGACTTTTGGGCGGTCCAACCGAGGACTTCGGTGGCGCGGTGGGTGTCGGCGTAGGCGGCGATGACGTCTCCGGCGCGGCGGGGAGCAAAGCTCCACTGCAGGGATGCGCCGGTGGCGCGCTCAAAGGACTGAATGACTTCGAGGACGGTCGAGCCCTCGCCGGTTCCGAGGTTAAATACTTCAAACGGTTCGGCCATGGAAGCGTTGAAGATGCGTTCGAGGGCCACCACGTGGGCGGCGGCAAGGTCGACGACGTGGATGTAGTCGCGAATGGCGGTTCCGTCGCGGGTCGGGTAGTCGTTACCGTAGACCTGAAGGGGTCCGCGCAAGCCGGCCGCACTCTGGGTGATGAAGGGCACCAGGTTTTGGGGAACCCCAAGCGGAAGCTCTCCGATGCGTGCCGACGAATGGGCGCCGATGGGGTTGAAGTAGCGCAGGGCGATGACCTGGAGGCTGAAGGCGCGCACGGCGTCGCGCAGGATTTCTTCACCCACCTGCTTGGTGTTGCCGTAGGGCGATTCCGCGGGCTTGATGGGGGCCGACTCGGGAATGGGCAGTTCGTCAGCCTGGCCGTAGACGGTGCAGGACGAGCTGAAGATGAGTCCGCACTGGGGATGGGCCCGTTGGTAGTCGAGTAGATTGAGCAGCGAGTCGAAGTTGTTGCGGTAGTACGCGATGGGCTCGGCGACGCTCTCGCCTACTGCTTTGTGGGCGGCGAAGTGAATGATTCCGTCGAAGTGGCGGCCAGCCAGAAAGGCCTCGGTGGCGCTGCGGTCGGCCAAGTCGACCTGAACCCACTCGGGGCGGACGCCCGAGATGGCCTCGATGCCGTCAAGAACTTCGGCGCGGGTGTTGTTGAGGTTGTCGGCAAGGACTACGCGGTGGCCGCGGGCGATGAGGTCGACGGCGGTGTGCGAGCCGATGTAGCCGAGGCCTCCGGTGACGAGGACCGTCTTCATTTGCTGTAGGCTTTAAAGTCGCGGTGTTCCTGCTTGTAGAGCAGGTCGTTGGGCAGGTTGCGGAAGGCGTCGTAGGTAATTTTGAGGCCCTCGGCGCGGCTGACTTTAGGTTCCCAACCGAGGATCTCGCGGGCCTTGGTGATGTCGGGCTGGCGCTGGGTGGGGTCGTCCTTGGGCAGGGGCTGGTGGACGATCTTTTGGTCGGTTCCGGTGAGCTTGATGATTTCTTCGGCAAACTGCAGGATGGTAATCTCGTCCGGATTGCCGATGTTGACGGGGTACGGGTAGTCGCTCAGCAGCAGTCGGTAGATGCCCTCGACGAGGTCATCGACGTAGCAGAAGCTGCGGGTCTGGCTTCCGTCGCCAAAGACCGTGAGGTCTTCGCCGCGCAGGGCCTGGCCGATGAAGGCGGGCAGCACGCGACCGTCGTTCAGGCGCATGCGGGGTCCGTAGGTGTTGAAGATGCGAATGATGCGCGTCTCAAGGCCGTGGTAGGTGTGGTAGGCCATCGTGAGGGCCTCTTGAAAGCGCTTGGCCTCGTCGTACACGCCGCGGGGACCGATGGGATTGACGTTGCCCCAGTATTCCTCGGTTTGGGGGTGCACGAGCGGGTCTCCGTAGACTTCAGAGGTCGAGGCCACCAGGATGCGGGCCTTTTTGGCGAGGGCGAGTCCGAGGCAGTTGTGGGTTCCGAGCGAACCCACTTTAAGCGTTTGAATCGGAATCTTCAGGTAGTCGATCGGCGAGGCCGGCGACGCAAAGTGAAGAATGTAGTCCAGCGGACCGTTGAGGTGAATGTGCGTGCTGACGTCGTGGTGCACGAACGAAAACTGCGGAAGCGCCTGAAGGTGCTCGAGGTTGCGCAGGTCGCCGGTGATCAGGTTGTCCATGGCGACGACCTCGTAGCCTTCGGCGATAAAGCGGTCGCAGAGGTGCGATCCGAGAAATCCGGCCGCGCCGGTAATGAGAATGCGGGGCATAGCAGGGGGCTTAGAGGACGCCGATTCCGGAATAGGTGAAGCCGAGGGCGCGCAGTTCGGTTCCGCTGTAAATGTTGCGGCCGTCGAACACCACGGGCTGGCGCAGGGCGTCTTTGACGCGCGACCAGTTGGGCACGCGGAACTCGCTCCATTCGGTGATCAGCAGCAGGGCGTCAGCACCCGTGAGGGCCTGGTAGGCGTCGGCGGCGTAGGTGATGCGGTCCTGAAGCTGGTGCTTAGCCTCCTCAATCGCGACGGGGTCGTAGGCGGTTACGGTGGCTCCGAGCGCCATGAGCGATTCGGCGATGACGACCGAAGGCGCCTCGCGCATGTCGTCGGTTTGCGGCTTGAAGCTCAGGCCCCAGAAGGCGAAGTGCTTGCCGCGAAGGTCGCTGCCGAAGTGGGCCTTGATTTTGGTGACCATCACGCTCTTTTGGGCGTCGTTGACGGCCTCGACGGCCTCGAGGATGCGCATGGTGTAGCCCTGCTCCTTCGCGGTGCGGGCCAAGGCCTTGACGTCTTTGGGGAAGCAGCTTCCACCATAGCCGATGCC
>JBIPMA010000151.1:0-3629 GCA_044369335.1 Schleiferiaceae bacterium
CGACGAGGGACTCCGAGCTGCCCAACTCCGCGCAGAGGCTTGCGAATAGCGCGCTGTCGTACAGCATTTTTTCAAAGTGCGGAACCACCCACGCTCCATCCGTACTGTAGCGCGCAATTCCGCCCCGAACCACGTCGTAGGTGCCCGAAACAGCGATGGTATTCACCGTCCGCAGCACGTGCGCACGGCCTTCGGGCCAATCCTGAAGCAAGCTCCAACGCCACACCGCAGCCCAGGTGCTCGGTAAAGGGAACTTGGGAGCGCCGCGAAATCCACCCCAAAACGCGTCCCACGCAGAGGGGATTTGCTGGCGAACCGACGAGCGTTCGAGCCCCGACGAATGATCCAGATCCCGATGGGCCTCTTGAATGGCCTTGCGCACTTCTTCGGCGTAGTCTTCGGCGCGCAGCGAATGGGATTGCTTCAGCGCGTTTAGTTCCACCAAGGCTTGGAGGAACCGCTCTTTGGGCAAGTAGGTGCAGGTCCACACGGGGCGCCCGTCAGGCAAGCACACTGCGTTGAGTGGCCATCCGCCTTGCCCGGTCATCGCGAGCGATGCCGCCATGTAGGCGTGGTCGAGGTCGGTGCGCTCCTCGCGATCCACTTTAATGCTGGTAAAGTGGGTATTGAGGTAGGCGGCGACCTCAGAATCTTCAAATACCTCGTGCGCCATCACATGGCACCAATGGCACGTCGAATACCCAATCGACACCAAAAGCCACTGACCCTTGGCGGCAGCGCCTTCAAGCGCTTCGTTGCCCCATTCGTTCCAGTGCACGGGCTGGTCGGCGTGCTGCTGAAGGTACAAGCTCGCAGAATGCTTCAGTCGATTCATCCCGCGAAGGTAGCCAGCTGACTGGGCCACGGCGTATTTTTAACCTCATCGTAACATTTGCCGCTCCCAACAACCGGTACCTTTGCCCCCTATGGATCCATACTTCTTACTCGTAGTTCTGCTTTTGGCATTAGCAACGCTTGACCTTGTCGTAGGAGTCGCCAATGATGCGGTGAATTTTTTGAATTCCGCGCTTGGAACTCGGGCGGGTAGCTTTCGGACCATTTTATTCGTTGCGAGTTTGGGTGTTGTGCTCGGAACCCTGTTTTCAAGCGGAATGATGGAAGTGGCGCGAAAGGGAGTGTTTGATCCCTCCTTTTTTAGCTTTCATAGTCTGCTGTTCATTTTTGTTGCCGTAATGCTCACGGACGTCATTTTACTTGACGTCTATAATTCACTCGGGATCCCTACTTCGACGACCGTTTCGCTTGTCTTTGAATTATTAGGTGCCGGCGCTGCTATAGGTTTTTTGACTGCGGTAGATAGAGGGTTAAATCCATTTGATTTTGGAGCGTACATTAACATATCCTCCACATTTTCAATTGTAAACGGAATCTTTGCTTCCGTAGGAGTGGCGTTTGTGGCAGGTTTGATTGTCCAGTGGTTGGCACGACTTGTATTTACCTACCGAATGGAGCGGACGTTGACCTACTTCGGTGGAGTATTCACGGGTTTAGCTGCAAGTCTTATCCTAAACTTCCTTATTTTTAAAGGATTAAAGGGCAGCGTGCTTATGGATGCTGACCTTACGGTGTGGCTTTCTGCCAACCAAAACAGCATTTTGTTCCTCTTTTTCGTGGTATTCTCAGCTGGGGCACAGTTTGCCATTTGGAGAGGCAGAAATCCGCTCCGCTTTGTAGTTCTATTCGGCACATTTGCGCTTTCTATGGCTTTTGCTGGAAATGATCTGGTCAATTTCATAGGTCCTGCACTTGCAGCATTCCAAGCTTATCAAGTATACCTAGTGAGTGGTGCAGATCCGAGAGAACTGATGATGGGAGCAATGGCTGAAGAAGTGGGCACTCCATTTGTGGTACTTATTCTTGCGGGAATGGTAATGATTGCCACGCTTTGGCTCAATACAAAAGCGAGGCGTGTTTCTGAAACGGCCATCAATCTAGCACGTCAAGGCGAAGGAGCTGAAAAGTTCAAACCTAATGTTGCAAGCAGACTGTTGACTTCTGGTTCAATTAGCTTATCGAAGCTCGTAGGCGTTGTGGTTCCGAAGTCAGTAAATCATTGGGCGAACCCCCGATTTACGCAGCCGGATCGAACAGTAGAGGAATGGAAGCAGCAGCCTGCATTTGATTATGTGCGAGGAAGCGTCAACTTGATGCTCGCATCAACGCTCATTGCGTACGCCACCAGTTTAGGGCTGCCGTTGAGCACCACGTTCGTGGTCTTTATGGTGGGAATGGGAACATCTCTAGCAGACCGAGCATGGGGTCAAGAGTCAGCGGTATACCGGGTCGCTGGGGTTGTAAACGTTATAGGCAGTTGGTTGCTTACGGCATTTATAGGTGTTTCCGCCTCCTTTTTGTTTGCCGCATTTATCTACTATGGGGAATTCATTGCTGCACTGATTCTAACAGTATTTGCTATTGGGCTGATTATACGAAGCCACATGGGATTCTCGAAGCAAATGAAAGCGGAGAATCTAATTGAAGATGCAGTAGAGAAACTCGCGAACTCAGATCATCCGATGGACAGCAGTCGAATTCTTATGGGATCTGATCTCGACCGAACGGCAAGCATCATCATCATGGCTGCAGAAGCGTTGGCCAACAACCAAAAGCGTACTACAGGACGCCTTCGCAAAGAAGTCAAATTGCTGTTGGCGCGCCATGAACAACTTGAGTTGCGCATGATTCGGATAATCAAAGAATTTAAGGGTGAGCGGTCTACGTCGTTTCGGAGCCACTTGCTTGCGTTTGATTATGTGGGGGATATGACAGAAAGTGCACGTGCCATGGTCGAAGTGCAGCATGAATACTTGGCTAATTTGCACGCGCGTCCCCACGGTGCATTCCTATTGGCTTATGCTGAAGTGATCACGCTTTTTTCGGCGTATTCAAGTAGGATTGTTCGATCACTCGAGACAGGAACATGTGAGTCTACCAGTGACTTGCTGTCAGCAAAGCGACGGATTATTTCAGATATTCAACGAATTTTAGATCGGGAACTTCAGAGCTACCGAAACGGTGAGATTTCAACCCGTCAGTCGCATCTTGAAACAAAGTTGCTCATGGAGCTTCGCGACATCACGGCATTGATGCATCGAGTAAATCAACTGTATGTAGCATAAAAAAGGCGCCCCGAGGGGCGCCTTTTTGCTTAAAAATAGTGCATTAGCCTCGAGCCTCTTCGGCGTAGTGCAGGTAAAAACGCGGAATCGTACGAATTCCCTGAAAGTAGTTGTCCAGGCCGTAGTGCTCGTTCGGCGAGTGGATCGCATCGCTGTCTAAGCCAAAGCCCATCAAGATGGATTTAACGCCGAGTTCGCGCTCAAATAGTGCGACAATGGGAATCGATCCGCCGTCGCGCGTGGGAATCGGCTCGCGTCCGTAGGTTTCGGCCATCGCCTTGTGGGCGGCGCGGTAGCCTGGATGGTCCGTGGGGCAGACGTAAGGGTGGCCACCGTGGTGGGGACGAACTTCAACCTTCACGCTCGCCGGGGCAATGCTCGCGAAGTGCTTTGCGAACAGCTCGGTGATTTCATCGGGGTCTTGGTCCGGAACCAAACGCATCGAAATCTTAGCGTAGGCCTTTGAAGCGATGACGGTTTTGGCGCCCT
>JBIPMA010000153.1:0-3617 GCA_044369335.1 Schleiferiaceae bacterium
GTGCGCGACTGGATTCAAGGAACCGATCCCGACGAAGTCAACCCACTCGACATGGCGGGCATGGCCGAGGCGTCCGAACGCCTCGCTGTGGCGCGAGCCCAAGGCGAACTTGTGTTTTTATTTGGCGACTACGACGTCGACGGAACCACCGCCGTTTCGGTGGGCACGTTGGCACTTCGCGCAGGTGGATGGCGCAGTGAAGCCTACATTCCCGACCGCTACCGCGAAGGCTACGGGTTATCCAAGGCAGGCATAGACCGGGCCGTTGAGCTCGGAGCCAAAGTGCTTATCGCCCTCGACTGCGGAGTCAAGGCCTTTGACGAAATCGACTACGCCGTGGCCCAAGGCCTGGACGTTATTGTGGCAGACCACCACCAGCCCGAGGACCGCTTGCCCAACGCACTGGCGGTACTCGACCCCCTGCGTAGTGACTGCAACTTTGGACACACCTACCTCTCTGGATGCGGTGTAGGATTTATGCTGTGGCGCAGTGCCTACGACGCGGCTGGGTTGGATGCATCCGAACTCGATGCGCACCTGGACCTTCTCGCGTTGAGTATTGCGGCAGATATGGTTCCGATGGTTGGACTCAACCGACGCTGGCTGATTCAGGGGATGGAACTCATCAACACGAAGCCCCGGCCAGCTATACAAGCACTCATCGGCGAGCGACGCGGACCCGTTAGTGCCCGTGACCTCAGCTTCAGCGTCGCACCCAAAATCAACGCCGCCGGGCGTATGGACCACGGACTCCGTGCCGTACAGCTGCTCACCGCAACCGACATGGGGCCCATTGAAAAGTACAGCCAAGACCTTCACGACCTCAATACCACGCGACGGAGCACTGAACGCCGCATGGTTGACGAAGCGCTCGAAATGGCCGAAGACGTGGCAGATGACCTCGCCTTGGTACTCTACCACCCCGACTGGCACAAGGGCATTGTGGGTTTGATTGCGCAACGTGTAGCCGAGCGGTTCTACCGCCCCGTCGTGGCCTTTACTGAGCACGAAGGCGTCCTTTCGGGCAGCGCACGAAGTGCTCCAGGCCTTGACCTCTATGCTGCGTTAGATGACGCCAGCGACCACCTCATTCAGTTTGGCGGACACAAAGCCGCCGCCGGAATGACGTGTATGCCCGAAAACCTCGACGAATTCCGAATCGCCCTGAATGCAGCCGTGGACCGCCGCTGGCCCGAAGCAATGCGCCAGCCGCAAATCTCAGTGGACGTGGTACTTCGCATTGACGAAGTCACTCCGCGCTTGCTGCAGCTTCAGGACCGCCTCGAACCCTTCGGCGTTGGCAATCCGGCACCCGTATGGGGCGTGCGCGGCGTCGAACTCGCCTACACCAAAAAGGTCGGAGCCGAGGGTGAACACCTTCAGGTTGAACTTTTTGATCCGTTTCGCCAGCGTTCCCTGCGCGGAATCTACTTTCAGTGGGGGGACGACGCGGTTCCCGAAGGGCTCGTCGACGCGGCCTTTCAGCTCTCGTGGAACGAGTACCGCGGCGAGCGCAGCGTGCAAGCACGCCTCTTAGACCTTCAGCCGACCTCGGGACAGGCCTACCTTTGACCCATGGGAAAAGGCAAGCTTGAAAAGTTCGCCCAGTTGGACGCAATGCCGCACGTCGTCCAGCCGAGCAAAGAAGAGATTATGGGCTCATTCCGCTTGCGCGGACAGTGGAAGTCCGATTTTTTTAAGTCTGACCGGCCCCTCGTCGTGGAACTCGGCTGCGGACGCGGCGAATACACCGTCGCCCTCGCCCGACGCGAACCCGACAAAAGCTACCTCGGCATCGACATCAAAGGGGCCCGAATATGGAAGGGCGCCACAGAGGCCCAGGCCGAAGGCCTGGCCCAAGTGGGCTTTTTGCGCACCCGCATCGAATGGCTCGAACAAGCCTTCGCCCCCGGTGAAATTGACGAGCTTTGGATCACCTTTCCCGACCCGCAAATCAAGTACCAGCGCGCCAAGCACCGCATGGTCAACCCCAACTTTTTAGCGCGCTACCAGCGGCTGCTCAAGCCGGGCGGAGTCCTTCACCTCAAGACCGACAGTGAATTCCTGCACGGATACCTTCACGGAATCCTTGAGCTCCAAGGACACGAAGTACTTGAGACCTACCACGACGTCTACCGCCAACTTGAGCCGTACCCCGACCACGTCGCGTTTGCCTGCCAGACCTACTACGAGCGACTGTTCATGGACAAGGGCAAAACCATCACCTACCTAAAGTTTCGCTTCACGTGAGTGCCCCGGAATCCGACTTCTTTCAGCGCGTCTACGCCGTAGTTCGTCAGATTCCTTCCGGTCGCGTCACCAGCTACGGAGCCATCGCCCGCTACCTCGGTAGCGCCGGCGGAGCCCGAACCGTCGGCTACGCAATGAACGCGGCCCACAGTCTGCCCGACGTGCCCGCGCACCGGGTCGTCAACCGCCTCGGAATCCTCACGGGCAAGCACCACTTTGGCGGATTTACCGCCATGCAGCAGCAGCTCGAATCCGAAGGAATCCGCGTCGAAGACGATCAAATTCAAGAATTTGCCCGCCACTTTTGGGATCCGATGACCGAACTTTAATCCTGTGAACCGAGACGAAGCCCTTGCATACGCCGCCGAGCTCCCGCACGCCGAGGTAACGACTCCGTTTGGGCCCGACCACGTCGTACTCAAAGTGGCCGGCAAGATGTTCGCCATCATTCCGCTCGACGAACCCGAACCCGTCGGAATGGCCCTCAAGTTCCCTCCCGACGAACTCGACGACCTTCGTGCCGAGTACCCCTGCCTTGAGCGCGCATCCCACATGAGCCCCGTCCACTGGAGCGCTGTACGCCTCGACGGAAGCGCCCCCAACCGCGTACTCACAGCCTGGATCCGCCAGTCCTACAACCTCGTGGTCGAAGGCCTGCCTAAGAAAACCCAAGCCAACTACCCTACCCTATGAAAAACCGCATCGTCAACTACTTCATCCAAGGCCTACTCTACACGACACCCCTGGCCCTAACCGCATACGTGCTCTTTTGGGCCTTGAGCACGTTGGACTCCCTCATTCCCTTTGATATTCCAGGACTTGGACTGCTGACGCTCCTCGTTGGGGTGACCCTCGTCGGATTCTTGGGCAACTTCGCCGTCAGGACGCCTCTTGTCAAGTTGGTGGACGGCTTGCTCGAAAAGGTTCCGCTCGTGAAGCTCGTGTACAGTTCGACCAAAGACGTCATGAAAAGCTTGACCGGCAAAAAGAAAGGATTCGAAAACGCGGTCTTGGTACGCATGGCACCCGACAGCGAGGTGCGCAAGGTCGGATTCGTCACTGACGATACGCTCAAGGAGCTGGGCAACGCGCCCGAGGGCTACGTGATGGTCTATGTTCCGCTGGCGTTGACCATTATGGGCGACATGTATGTGGTCCCGCCGAGTTATGTCGAGCCTTTGAATGGCAAAACTGGCGACATCATGAAGTACATCATTGCCGGGGGCGTTACCGGTCAAGGCTAAACGTATACGAACGGCTTCATTCCACGGAATTCCCTTTAGAAATACGTAATCTTGCACTAACCTTGTTCATTCACCGACTTGGACACCTTTTCGCAGTCTCGCACCATGTCATTACCGAAGCCC
>JBIPMA010000154.1:0-3583 GCA_044369335.1 Schleiferiaceae bacterium
GAATGAGTTCGGTGCGTTTTATCTGCGGAACCCAGGACATTCACCGTCAGCTCGAGCTGCGCCTTGCCGAGTTTTTGCACACCGAAGACACGATTTTGTACGCCGCTGCATTCGACGCCAACGGCGGAGTTTTTGAGCCCCTACTCGGCGAAGAAGACGCCATCATCAGCGACAGCCTCAACCACGCTTCAATCATCGACGGAGTCCGCCTCTGCAAGGCCCAGCGCTACCGCTACGCCAACAACGACATGGCCGACCTCGAGGCCCAGCTCAAGGCGGCCGACGCGGCCGGAGCCCGCACCAAGCTCATCGTCACCGACGGCGTCTTCTCTATGGACGGCTACGTCGCCCAAATGGACCGAATCTGCGACCTGGCCGACCAGTACGACGCCCTCGTCATGGTCGACGAGTGCCACGCCACCGGATTTATTGGCGCCACCGGACGCGGTTCGATCGAGCTGCGCGGCGTCCTCGGCCGGGTCGACATCATCACCGGAACCCTTGGCAAAGCCCTCGGCGGCGCCATGGGCGGTTTCACCACCGGGCGCAAGGAGCTCATCGAAATGCTCCGCCAGCGCTCGCGTCCCTACCTGTTCAGCAACAGCCTCGCCCCTTCGATTGTCGGAGCCAGCCTCGCCGTGCTCGACCTGCTCGACCGCACCACCGAGCTGCGCGACCGCCTGATGGACAACGTCGCCCGCTTCAAAGCAGGCCTGCGCGAAGCGGGACTCGAGTTCAAAGACGGCGAGTCGGCCATCGTCCCCGTAATGCTCTACGACGCCGCCCTCGCCCAGCGCTTCGCCGACGCCCTATTGCAGCGCGGAATCTACGTCATCGGATTCTTCTTCCCCGTCGTGCCCAAGGGCCAAGCCCGCATTCGCGTGCAGCTCTCAGCGGCCCACACGCCCGAACACATCGACAAGGCGGTTAAGGCGTTTGCGGAGGTGCACAAAGAGCTCGTTGGCTAGTTAGCAAGGTTGGCGAGGTTAGCTCGTTGGCTGCTTTGCAAGGTTGGCGAGGTTAGCTCGTTGGCTGCTTTGCAAGGTTGGCGAGGTTAGCTCGTTGGCTGCTTTGCAAGGTTGGCGAGGTTAGCTCGTTGGCTGCTTCGCAAGGTTGGCTCGTTAGATACGTAGCTTGATTGGCCAATCGACAAAGTCGTGCGAGGTTAGCCCTTTATCCGTTTCAAATGTGTACCGCATTTCGTGATTCGGCCCAACTCGTTGAGGGCTAAAAGTGACTATATAATTTTTGCAAATTATTCATTTTAAAATGTTTATGTGAAATAGTATAAATAGGTTTGTTCAATGAAATCCTATTTAGACCTCAGCATTTGGCGGCGGGCTAGCGACTTGTTTGTGGACCTGCATAAGCTTCTCGAGCACCCGAGCTTGTTTCGAGATCGCTACTTGCGGGAGCAGTTACTCCGTGCGTCACTGTCCGTAGCACTCAATATTAGTGAAGGCAACGGTCGAGGTTCGCGCAAGGAATTTGCGCATTTTTTGCGCATTGCGCGCGGATCCCTCGACGAGGTTGGCGCGGCGCTTCACATTGCTCGAAAGATTTATCCAGCACTCGAAATTCCGGAGCGGCATTTTGCCAACATCGAACAACTAAAGCGGTCCATCAATGCACTCATAAGAAGGCTGACCGAGGGGGCTCAAAGTCCAATAATTAACACCTTGACCCCGCTGGACGCAGAGTTCACAGATGAGCGAACGAGCTAACCTTGCTAACCTCGCCAATCTCAGCCAACCTCGCCAATTGGCCAACGAGCTAACCTTGCTAACGAGCCAACCTTGCTATTGAAGGATTTGCCACCCCTGCGCCAGCAGCGGTTCGGCGACCTTGAACTTGACCTGCTTTTGTTCGCCGGTCATGAGGTTGACGACGGTGACTTGGTCGTTGCGTCCGTACTTCTTGCTGCTCACCGCGGGGGCCTGCTTGGGGGCAGCGGCCGGTGGGGGCGTGGCGGAGCGTGAAGCGGTTCCGCGCGCGGCGGGAGCCTCTTCGGCGCCAGGGCCAGAAGTGGTCAGTTGCTGGGCCGGACGCGCGGGGGCTGCTGGCGCTTGGCGCACGGGAGCTTGGCCTGGGTCGGCCTGGGGAAGCCCGGCGCGGAAGAGGAACCCGAGGATGCTCGCATTCATTTCGTCGACCATGTCTTTGAAGAGCTTGAACGACTCGTGCTTGTAAACGAGGAGCGGGTCTTTTTGCTCGTAGACAGCGCCCTGAACGTTTTGGCGCAGGTCGTCCATGTTGCGCAGGTGCTCCTTCCAGTGCTCGTCGATTATGCTCAGCACGATGGCTTTTTCGAGGTCGGTTGTGAGCGACTGGCCGCGGGTTTCGACGCCGCGCTGCAGGTTGGTCGGAATCTGGATCGACTTGATTCCGTCGGTAAACGGAACCAAGATGTTTTGGAACTGGCTTCCTTGCTCGCGCAGCACGTTCTCGAGGACGGGCAGGGCCTGGCCCGCGATGCGGTCGCACTTGGCGCGGTAGGCAGCTTGGGCAGCCGCATAGGTTTTTTGGGTGAGGTCGGCGGCCGAAAGGCGCTCGAACTCGGCGGAATCCACAGGGGTCGCCATGGCAAAGGTTTCGAAGCATCCGAGCTCGTAGGCTCCGAAGTCGCGGCCGGGCTTGGTTCCGCCCACAAGGGCCTCGGCGGCGTCGTAGACGCTGTTGGCGAGGTCTAGGGCGAGGCGCTCACCCGAGAGGGCGTTGCGGCGGCGGCGGTAGATTCCGCTGCGCTGTGCGTTCATGACGTCGTCGTACTCGAGCAGGCGCTTGCGGCTGCCGAAGTTGTTCTCTTCGACCTTCTTTTGGGCGCGCTCAATGCTCTTAGTGACCATCGAGTGCTCGATCACGTCGCCTTCTTTGTGGCCCATGCGGTCCATCAGGCTGGCGATGCGCTCGGATCCGAAGAGGCGCATGAGGTTGTCTTCGAGCGAAACAAAGAACTGCGACGATCCGGGGTCGCCTTGGCGGCCGGCGCGCCCCCGCAGCTGGCGGTCGACGCGGCGTGAGTCGTGACGCTCGGTTCCGATGATGGCGAGTCCGCCCGCCGCCTTGGCCTCGGCGGTCAGCTTGATGTCGGTTCCTCGGCCCGCCATGTTGGTGGCGATGGTCACGGTTCCGGGACGCCCGGCTTCGGCGACGATGTCAGCCTCCTTTTGGTGCAGCTTGGCGTTCAGCACTTGGTGCGGAATCTTACGAATGTTCAGCGTGCGGCTGAGCAGCTCAGAGATCTCGACCGAGGTCGTACCGACGAGTACGGGGCGGCCTGCGTTGCGCAGCTTCTCGATTTCGTCGATGACGGCGTTGTACTTCTCGCGCTTGGTCTTGAATACCAAGTCGTTGCGGTCGTCGCGCTTGGCGGGCACGTTGGTCGGAATCACCGTCACCTCAAGCTTGTAGATCTCCCAGAATTCGCCTGCTTCGGTTTCGGCGGTACCGGTCATGCCCGAAAGCTTGTGGTACATGCGGAAGTAGTTCTGCAGCGTAATCGTGGCGTAGGTCTGCGTGGCAGCCTCGATGGTCACGCCCTCTTTGGCTTCAATCGCTTGGTGAAGTCCGTCGGAGTAGCGGC
>JBIPMA010000224.1:0-3582 GCA_044369335.1 Schleiferiaceae bacterium
TTGATCACGCCGGAGGACCTTCCGTTCTACTCGGAGAAGGTGATCTGGCTGCCCGACAGCTACCAAGTCAACGACAGGCAGCGATCTATTGCGGCTGATGTCGTCACGCGCGCGGAGTGCGGCTTGCCAGAGCAAGGGTTCGTCTTCTGCTGCTTCAACAACAGCTTCAAGATTCGGCCCGATACCTTCGATGTATGGATGCGGATTCTGAAGAGGGTGCCGGGCAGCGTGCTGTGGCTACTGAGTGAGAGACCGGTAACGACCGAGAACCTCAAGCGCGAGGCGGCGTCGAGGGGGGTAGAGCCCAACCGTCTGGTGTTCGCGTCTCGGATGCCTGGCGCGGCTCATTTGGCGCGACATGGGGCGGCGGACCTATTCCTCGATACCTGGCCGTGCAATGCACACACCACAGCGAGCGACGCGCTGTGGGCTGGATTGCCCGTCTTGACACGAATCGGCGGATCCTTCTCTTCTCGGGTTGCATCAAGTCTGCTTCGCGCGGTTGGACTGCCGACGCTGATCATGCGTACCAATGAAGAATATGAAGACATGGCGGTTGCCCTGGCAAACCGTCCGGATGAGCTGGGGTCGCTGAAGCAACGTTTGCGCGATAATCGGGATAACTGCCCGCTCTTTGACTCCGCCAGATTCACGCGGCAGATCGAAGAAGCCTATCAGCAGGTTATGCAGCGCTACTGGTCGGGACTTGCGCCCGATAATGTATCGTTGACGGAAAAGTCGACTGGTACACCCATTGTTAATGGAAGCGGCAGTCACGGAACTGTGGAAAAGTCTTTCTTCTGTTCCGACAGTCTGAGCGACAGCAATGATAATTTCCGGTTATTTGCTCATTGCGCTGATGCTGCTGGTGGCTGGCCTACGCCTTCGGTGTCTATATGACGACACTTTCGATCTGTATTCCATCGCATGCCCCGCTTACGGCAGCCCGAGCGTCGATCGAGTCCGCCCTTGCTTTGTTGCCTTACGGAGACATTGAAGTTGTCGTCAGCGATAACTCTAGAGACAACGAAAAGGAAACTTTTTTTCGCGGCATGCAGCGTCCCGGGTTCCGGTATCTGCGTTCTCCATTTAACGACGGCTTTCAGAACTGGCGTCATGTCATTGACAGCGCCCGCGGCGAATTTATCCAGATGCTTGGTGACGACGACGTCATCACGGCACTGCCCGGATTCCGCACGTCGACATCGGTAGACCTGATCGGAAAGATCGGCTTCCGACCTTCGCACGCAATGTTCAGTACCGGTAAAGGGATCTATCGGCCGACTAATTTTTCAATCGACGGCGAATGTGCGTTAGATCGGGTACAGGACTTTCTCGTAAAGAACGGCGGCTCAAATGTGACCCTTTACAGCGCAATACGCAGCGCTGTGTGGCGCAATTTATATGACGGATACCTCGCACACCATCCCACCCGTGCCGGATTCACAGACTGGTCGCTGACTTTTGCGCTGTTGTCTACTGCGCCGATGAGCTACGAAAGTAATCTTTTGTATCTTTACAACAGTGTTAACTGGGATTCTGCAGATAAGATCCGCACAAGTAATCAACGCGGAATCGAGGCCGGTGGATTGCCGCCTGAGACAGAGCAAATTCAGGCGGTTATGCAGGCCGTAGACGGGTTCGTGGCCATTGCCCGCGCTGACTCAACCGTCTCAAATGATGAAAAACTTGACGCCGGTCTGCTCGTCGCCAGCATCTACTTCCACAGTTTCATCGATGCTATGAAGAAACGCTTTGACGCTGGAGAAAACTTAAGTCCCAAGATGCTTAAAACCGCAAGAATTGCGCTTGTTGCAACCAATCAGATAGAGCAGCTTGCTGCCTGCCTCGTGATTATTGAATTGTGGGTGCCATCGCTACGCGAGCCTTATCAGAAATTTTTTAATGAAGTGCTCGGTGCCGAAATGGCAAAGCGGGTCGGTCTTGTTTAAATATGATTGACGCAGAAAAACGGCCCATAAAATGCGTAGTGCTCGCCGGGGGACTCGGCACACGCATTTCCGAGGAGACACACCTGAAGCCGAAGCCGATGATCGAGATCGGTGGAAAACCCATCCTATGGCACATCATGAAGTCGTACTCTGCACACGGTGTGAATGAGTTCGTGATCTGCTGCGGCTATCGCGGCTACTTTATCAAGGAATACTTTGCCAACTATTTTTTGCACATGTCGGATGTGACGTTCGATATAGCGCAGAACAAAATGGAAGTTCACCAGCGTAACGCTGAGCCGTGGAAGGTCACGCTGGTAGACACGGGCGAGCGCAGCATGACTGGTGGTCGCCTTCGTCGGGTTGCAGACTACATCCAGAACGATGACGCCTTCTGCTTAACTTATGGTGACGGCCTGTCGGATGTCGATATCCGCGCCTCGATCGCATTTCACCGGGCGCACGGCAAGTGGGCCACCGTCACTGCCGTTCAACCTCCGGGCCGTTACGGCGCCATTCAGCGGCAAGCTTCGCGAGTGACGGCGTTTACTGAGAAGCCCCGCGGCGACGGTGGCCTCATCAGCGGCGGTTTCTTCGTGCTTTCACCGAAAGTTCTCGACTTGCTTAGCAGTGACGGGACAATCTTCGAGGCCGAACCGCTCACAGAACTCGCCCGTCGCGGCGAGATGATGGCGTTCGAACACCCGGGATTCTGGCAGGCCATGGATACCCTGCGTGACAAGAACTTGCTCGAGGACCTGTGGCAATCCGGGCAGGCGCCCTGGAAGAAATGGTGAGCGACGTGAACCCAAGCGGGTCCTATTGGCGCGGCAAACGGGTGCTGGTGACGGGACACTCAGGCTTCAAGGGTGCCTGGCTGACACTCTGGTTGCATCGCCTCGGCGCACAGATCACGGGTATCAGTCTGCCGCCCGCGACCCGGCCAAACCTGTTCAGGCTCGCGCAGGTGGACTCGCTTTGCGACAGTCACTTTTGCGATATCCGGGACTATGCTGCACTCGAACGCCTCGTTGCTGCTGCCCGACCTGAGATCGCCTTTCACCTCGCCGCACAGCCGCTCGTGCGCGCGAGCTTTCGCGAACCTGTGGAGACCTTTGCGACCAACGTGCAAGGCACCGTGCACGTGCTCCAAGCGCTGCGTTCAGTGGCGACAGTAAAGTCGGCAGTGATCGTCACCACCGACAAGGTGTATCGCAATCACGAGTGGGTGTGGCCCTATCGGGAAACGGACGCTCTCGGCGGCCATGACCCGTACAGCGCAAGCAAGGCAGCAGCCGAGCTCGTCACGGCGAGTTATCGCGAGTCGTTCTTGCGCGAGCAGGGCGTAGCCGTTGCCACCGCCCGCGCCGGCAATGTCATCGGTGGTGGCGACTGGTCGGAGGATCGATTGATACCCGATGCGATCCGTGCCTGGCAGGCCGGTCATGCTTTGACCCTGCGCCGGCCACAGGCCACCCGCCCCTGGCAGCATGTGCTCGAGCCGCTGGCAGGCTACCTCAGCCTAGCCGAGCGGCTGCACGCGGACCCCGCGACGGCGGGCGAGTACAACTTTGGTCCTCAGCCTCACGAAGCCGCCTCCGTGCAGCAGGTGATCTCGAGAGCACAGGTC
>JBIPMA010000250.1:0-3531 GCA_044369335.1 Schleiferiaceae bacterium
GTAGCCGGTTCCGCCAATGAGAATGGTTTTGTCGTCAAAACTCAGAATGGCGAAGTTGCCTTGGCGCGTACCATCGCGCTCTGGAACCGCCTCAAAACTAGGGGCGTGAATGATGGTCCACTCGGGATTGAGTCCGTCGAGCTGCGCTTCAGTGGGGCGCAAGAACATGTTATAGCAGAACAAGTTGTGCTCGGGAAACTCGTTGATAACGCGCAGGCTGATTTGCACTGAAGGCTCGGCTCCAGTAAAGGCATCGCGAACATAGAGGTTTTTGCCGTTGAGGTGGTCAAGTACGCGCGCTTTGAGGGCGGAATAGTGGTTGGCATCAAACGGAATATTCACTTTTCCCCACCACACGCGATCCTCAGTGTGACGGTCGCGCACGATGAATCGGTCTTCTGGGGACCGTCCGGTGAACTTCCCCGTGGGGATGTTCAGGACGCCGTTGGCGGTCAATGTTCCGCGGCCCATGTCGAGGGCGAGCTGGGTCAGTGTTTGAGGATCAAGCTGGTAGCTAAAGATCGCGCGGTCTAAGCCAGAAATGCTTAAAACGCCTTTCGATTGAGTAAGGCTCATGTAGGGGTCAGTTATCAAGGGTTAATACAAAATTAAGGTACCTTGCGGCCTCATTCGACCCCTGTGAAAAAGATCGCTGTCCTAGGAGCTGGCCGGTCCGCTGGCCCACTGATTGAGTACTTGGCTACCCACCCCGACGCTTTTGCGTGGAATGTGACGGTATTTGACCAAGATTCCGAAACTTTGGCCCGAAAAACGGCTTCACTAACCAACGTAACCGTTGAATCTGGCGACCTCCGCAACGAGGACCTGCTCGATCGAATTGTGAAAATGCACGATATCGTAGTGTCTATGCTACCTGCGACCATGCACCTTCCTGTGGCTCAGCGCTGTGTACGTGAGGGTAAGCATCTGGTAACTGCCTCCTACATCAGTCCTGAAATGCAGGCTCTTGATACCGAGGCCCGTGCCAAAGGCTTGGTATTCGTCAACGAATGCGGCGTAGATCCCGGAATCGACCACATGTCGACCATGGAAATCCTTCACCGCCTCAAGCGTGAGGGTGCCAAGGTGACGTCCTATGAAAGTTTTTGTGGCGGAATCCTTGCGCCCGAGAGCCCAACCAACCCCTGGGCCTACAAGTTCACTTGGAATCCTCGAAACGTCGTAATGGCGGGATCGGGTGGGGCAGTGCACTTCATCCAAGAGGGCAAGTACAAGCACATTCCCTACCACCAAGTGTTCAGGCGCACTGAATTCTTGGATATTCCCGGCTACGGACGCTTCGAAGGCTATGCCAATCGGGATTCGCTGAAGTACCAATCAGCCTATGGTCTCGACGGAATTGCTACCATGTACCGCGGTACCCTTCGCCGTCCGGGGTTTTGCCGCGCGTGGGACGTATTTGTCAAGTTGGGCGCTACCGACGATACGTATCCGCTCGAGCACGTGGACCAAATGTCCCATCGTGACTTCTTGAATACGTTCTTGGCCTACCATGCCTCAGACAGCGTTGAACTCAAGTTGATGCACTACATGAACATCAGCCAAGATTCCGACCTCATGGAAAAGTTTGAATGGCTTGGCCTTTTCAATGACGAGCCTGTAGGGCTGAATCAAGGGACACCTGCCCAAGTGCTGCAGCACATTTTGATGAAGAAGTGGACCATGACCGACGCGGATACCGACATGCTCGCCATGATCCACCGTATCGAGTACGAGCTTGCCGATGAGCAATTTAGAATTCAGTCTTCGCTCGTGACCAAAGGTCGGTCGGCCGACGTAACAGCGATGTCCTATACCGTGGGCTGGCCCGTAGCCATGGCGACACGTTTGGTGGCCTTGGATTTGGTTCCGGAGCGCGGCGTAATCATGCCCAATTTGGCTTCGCTGTACGAGCCCATTCTAAATGAGCTTGGTGCGCGCGGAATCCGCTTCGACGAGCGGGTTCAGAGGTTGTAAAGTTCCTCCGGAGCGCAGAGGTAGATGGTGCGCCCGGGCTTGTCCACTCGTTCGATAAAGGGATCAATTACGGGAATCAGCACGTGCTGTTCGCGTCCGTCCACCTTGATTTCAAAAAGGTCTTGCGCGGGGTATTCTACGACCTGAACTAAATTCATTTCAGATTCGACACCTGTATTTACTACACGGAACCCTGGGAGTTCGTGGTAGTAGAACTGGTCGGCATCAAGTTCAGGAAGCAGTGATTCTGGCAGCCACAGTCCGCGACCTACTAGCGCTTGCGATTCTGGCTCGCTATCGACGCCTTCAAAGCGGACAATAGCCTCGTCGGCTTTAACCAAACGAGAATTTGCCACAAAAAAGGGAAGGGCCTTGCCGCGTTCTTCAACAAAGTACGCGTCAAGACCCTGATACGGTGTGGGGTCGTCGGCCGTAAGCCGAACCACCACGTCTCCTTTAAAACCGTGCTTTTTTCGCACGTATCCAACCTGGAAGTAGCCCTCCACGGTCGTTGAAATTATTCTGCGTCGGCTGCGGGAGCCTCTTCGGTAGCAGCTTCTGCGGCAGGAACCTCTTCGGCAGCTACTTCAACGGCAGGAGCTTCTTCAGCGGCTGCCTCAACGGCAGGGGCCTCTTCAGCAGAAACTTCTTCTGCAACCTCTTCAGCTACGGGAGCTTCTTCAACAACGGCGTACTTGGCTGCAACCGCCTCAGCGCGCTTGGCGTTGGTATCAGCCTCTGCTTTCAGACGATCAGCCTTTGCTTTCTCAGCTGAACTGGTCAAGTTGGTGATTTTGTTGTCAACCAATGACTGCTTATCGTTCAACCACTTTGTAAAGCGCTCTTCAACTTGCTCAGCAGTCAACGCACCTTTCTTCACACCCTCAAGAAGGTGCTTCTTCATCAAGACACCTTTGTACGAAAGGATTGCGCGGGCAGTGTTGCTCGGCTCGGCGCCGCTCATCATCCAGTCCAAAGCACGCTCAAAGTTGAGGTCGATGGTGGCCGGGTTGGTGTTGGGGTTGTACTGGCCCAAGTCCTCGATGAATTTACCGTCGCGCTTGGCGCGGCTGTCAGCTACTACGATGGTGAAGATGGGGCGACCTTTGCGGCCGTGACGTTGAAGGCGAATGCGTGTTGCCATGTTTAGTTAACGTTTTAGAAGGGTCCTAAACCCAGTTGTTAAGATTAGGGCTGCAAAATTAGTAAAAAAATCTGAATTGGCTAAATAGTCTTTGGCTGCTGGCTACCAGCTGCTGGCTACTGGCTACAGGCTACTGGTTTCTCGTTTCTCGTTACTCAATTCTAATCCTGGCTAACCAGTGAACAGGAGCTAAGAACCAACCTCGCCAACCTTGCTAGCAGCCAACCTTGCTAGCAGCCAACCTCGCTAACAGCCAACCTTGCTAGCAGCCAACCTTGCTAGCAGCCAACCTCGCTAACAGCCAACCTCGCCAAACTTGCTACCTAGGCCAACTGTGCCAGCAAGTCGTGTTTACTCACGATGTGGTCGCCGTCGGCAGCTTGAACGATAAGAGCGTTAAACGCTTCGCC
>JBIPMA010000155.1:0-3515 GCA_044369335.1 Schleiferiaceae bacterium
TTTCCTGCGATGTGATCCCGACGGTCCAGTACGAGTACTCTTAACCCTGCACGTTTAGCTTCATGTGCAATGACCGCTCCGGTAGGGCCCGCCCCCACAACAAGCAGGTCGTAATTAGGATTGGATTCAGTCACAAGCTTAAAGTTCGGTAATTCAAATCAACTTTCGATTGAACCGACCTGAGCATGCATCCGCGAAGGCCCAAAGGATCACAAGCAATCCCGTTTTGAGGTACTTCGGCGTCACGACCGCCCGCCGAAAGGCCATGGCTAATGTTGCTCCAAATGCCCAGACCCGCTGTCCCTTATTGGACTTGACTTCGGGCACATTTAACAGCAACCAAAGGCGGTTCCTCAATCCGAAGTATCTAAGGCGAACCGATCGCTCATTCGTCTTTTTTTGGTGAATGGCTGACGATTCACGATGGTCAATAACCGCCTCTTCGTCGTAAAAAATTTTAAACCCTTGTAGCTGTAGCTTCAGTCCAAAATAGTAGTCGTCGTAGTGCAAAAACATGGATGCAAAGCAATCGGGCGAAACAGTTTCAAGTGCACGTCGGGTAAACAAGGGACCCACAAACGAAAAAACATCAATAAATCCAGACTTTGGAGGTGTGCGAAAGTTGGTAACCAAATGGGGGCTCCAACCTGAGTTTCGGTACGTCATTTTTGTCGCTCCATGAGCCACAATTCGCGGCACAGTGACACCAGTCCCCATGAGTAGGGCCCTCGAACGCAAGGTGTTTAAGGATCCTTGTGTCGGAACCGCATCGTCATCCATGATCCAAATAAACGGAGCCTGACTTGACTGTAGCGCCCAATTCATTCCTTGTGCAAAACCTCCGGCGCCCCCCAGATTTTTGTTCATTCGTTGAACTCGAATTGGAATTGTATCATGTTCAAACTCCGCAAAATGTTCGTGACTCTTTGGAGCGCCAAACTCAAGGGTTAAATGGGCACATACATCCTCATTGCTCGCATTGTCGACCACAAAAATTTCGCGTACCGAATACTGACTTAACAGACCACGTAGTACCTCCGTAAGCAACGTGAACCGATTGTAGCTTACTACCACCGCCGCGACATCTCGTCCTTCGTGAAGTGCATTTCGAAATTCTGCTAGGGCCATTAAGGACTGCTCTGCTCGAAGCAATGACTTGTGTTCTGCTGGTGTTCGAAGAACGTTTCGGTACAAGTACGAATTCACTTTAAACGGCAATCGTCGAACAACTTGCTTACCGACCACGTGTGCGGCAAATGTTGCAAAGCTGAAGAATCCACTTCGGTAAATGGCTTGGAGTGCTTCAAACTCGCCACGACGCGTACGCGCCGTACTTCGCCGAGCGACAAGTGACGCCCCACCGCGCATGAACGCCAAAACTTCGGGGCTGTTCTGTGCTTGAAATCCGGCCTGAAGAAGTGCGGTCCAAAGAACATAATCCTCATTGGCACCTACCTCTTGGAATCCGCCCACATGCTGTGCCGCCTCATAACGAAAAGCGACTGTGGGTCCATTAAATGGATTTCGTTTACGACCAAATGAGCTAATTTCTTTATGTCGTTCAGGTACCTGGCGGTATCCAATAAAACTCCGTCCGTCTTGAGACCATTCACTTACTTGACCACCAAAAAGTGCAAGATCTGGATGTGACTCAAATGCCTCGGCCGTCCATTCCACTCTTTGAGAAGGGTACCAGTCGTCTGTATCAATTTTCAAAATGATGTCACCCGTACTGCACGCCGAAATACCGCGATTCAACGCAGTTGGTAGGCCAAAAGAAAGTGGATTCGCCACTTTTGGTATACGAATCCACTCAACCTCTGTGAACTCACGCACGATTTGCTCAAGTCCGGTCCCCAATTCACCCTCAATAACCCCAATACAATGGTCCAGTGGCCGAGTTTGGTCCCTGAGGATCGTCCATAAGGATTCAAAAAGATAGTCGGGTCGGTCTTCGGCGTACACCGAAAAAAGTCCTACGTAGCGATTCCCTATCCGATGGTGACGATTGTCTTCCATAGGATCTTCAAATCCAACCAAAAACTGGCTTTTTGAACATATTCAAGATCAAAAGCCAATTTTTCTGCATTGTCGTTGGGCGTAGCATCTGGATTGTGAATTTGAGCGAGACCCGTAATCCCTGGAAGGACATCGTGCCGCTTTGAATAGTTAGCTATCTCCTCGGCGCAGCGGGCCACAATATGGGGTCTTTCTGGCCTCGGGCCAACCCAACTCATTTCACCTTTTAAGATGTTCAAAATCTGAGGAAGTTCATCAATCCTCCAAATGCGCAAAAATTGCCCAACACCAATCAAGTCCGGATCATTGGGTCGCATACCACTGAGGTCGTCGTTCGCAGATTGCTTCAGGGTGCGAAGCTTGTAAATGGTAAATTCCTTACCCGCAAACCCAATACGCCTTTGGCGGTAAATAAACGCCCCCCCCGTAGTCACAAGCACCAAAATGCTCCCCAACACGACTGCCGGAAATGCGAAAGGCAGCACAACGACACTTACCGCAAGGTCAAAGAGGCGCTTCAGCGCACTTCGGTGATAGGCATTCATGGGAAGTCGCAAATGTAGCGTTATCTCAACCCAATTTTTCAATCAAAATCATCGTGTGCCGCTGACTGACCGAATTCAACAATTCAATGAAACGATTCTAGTAATCTGATGTACGTACATGCATCAAGTGCAGCGTAAAAGCCTTAATCTAGGGTTTATTGGATTCGGCCTTCTTCGCTGCCCTCTTCGCCTTATTCGCCTCCCGGCGCGCCTTGGCGTTCTCGCGGTAGGACTTCTCGTAGAACATCCAGTGCAGGCCGACGTTGACGTTGAGGCGATCCATGTTGGCCGGCAATCCGACGCCGAGCTGGCCGTTGGCCGTGGTCACGGGCTGCGGAAGCATGTTGGCTGAAGAGGTTCCGAGGTTGAGCGCGAGGCCTGCGGCCAGGCGTACTGTCGTTTGGACGCTGACCGAGGGGCGCATGGCGACGCTGCTCGCGAGCGGCTGGGTGTAGCTGGCGCTGAGCTGAAGGCGGCGCCCGTAGAACCCGTGGTACTCGGCGGCGATGGCTTGGTAATTCAAGGCCGGACGGCTGCGCAGCAGGTAGTGCACCCCGAGCTGGTGCGCCTTTTTGGGGCTGCGCCAGTAGGCGGCGAGGTCGACGCGACGCAGGGGGCCAAACGTTGCTAAAGCTCCAGATGAGGTTTGGCCAAGTTGCTGAATTTGAAAGAACAGCGTATCAAAGTATGCCGTTGGGTTCAGCGCCGTGTCGGTGGACGACTGGTAGCTGAAGCCCTTAAAGGGAATGCGGCCGTTGAAGGTGGCGGCGGTGTCGGCGGCCATGGTGGTTCCGCCACCGAGGCCCTGAATGCTCCCGGCCAGGCGCCAGCGCTTGCTGAGGTCGTAGGTGGCTCCGAGGTCTAGGGTCGCGAAGCTGGTGCTGAAGAGCTTTTGGCTGCTGAACGCGACGCTGCCGTCGAAGAGGTCGAGCATGAGGCCTCCGCCCGAGT
>JBIPMA010000214.1:0-2600 GCA_044369335.1 Schleiferiaceae bacterium
ATGTCGCCGTCTTCCCAGCGCATCCACCGCAGCGAGTGCAGGCTGTCTTTGGTTTCGACACCGTAGGCGCCAATATTCTGCACGGGTGCGGTGCCCACCAAGCCCGGAATCAGGGATAGGTTTTGCAGCCCGCCCCAGCCTTGGTCGACGGTCCACTGCACGAATTCGTGCCAGTTTTCGCCTGCTGCAGCCTCAACTACTACGTAGCCATCGCCTTCTTCGACGACGCGCCGTCCGGTCCAGGCTACTCGGGCTACGGATCCCTTGAGGTTGCCCGCGAGCAGCATGTTGGAACCCCCGCCGAGCAGCAACGTGTGCTTGGCGTAGCCCTGTGGATCGTCGAGGTACTCAACCACGTCCATTTCGGACTCGAGGTGGTAGAGTCGTTCGGCCGTTACGTCAAGGCCAAAGGTGTTGTAGGGCTTCAGTGAAGCAAGGCGCTCGATCCGCACGGCTTAGGCAGTTCGTCCGGGGTAGGCGGCCAGGCCTCGTTCGAGTACGTCCATGGCGCGCTCGAGGTCGGACTGCTTGAGTACGTAGGCGAGGCGCACTTGGCGCTTGCCCAGCGATCGCTCCGCGTAGAATCCGGCGGCCGGAGCCATCATAACCGTCGCACCTTCGTACGAAAACTCTTCGAGCATCCAGCGGCAAAAGGTCTCGGCGTCGTCCACGGGAAGTTGTGCCACGGCGTAGAACGCTCCGCGCGGAGTCGGGCAGAACACGCCCGCAATGGCGTTGAGTCGGCGAACCAACGTATCGCGGCGGGCGCGGTACTCGGCATTGACCGCCTCAAAGTAGCTCGCCGGGGTGGCGAGTGCAGCCTCTGCGGCAATTTGCTCGTAGGTAGGGGGTGAGAGGCGCGCCTGGGCAAACTTCATTGCCGTGGCCATGAGTTCGCTGTTTTTGCTGACCATGCATCCGATGCGGGCACCGCACATGCTGTAGCGCTTCGAAACGCTGTCAATCAGTACCGCGTGCTGCTCAAGTCCGGCCAGAGAGAGCACTGAAATGGCTTCGGCTCCGTCGTACACAAACTCGCGGTAGACTTCGTCGGCGATTACAAAAAGATCGTGCTTGAGCGCCATGTCGCGCAGGGCTTCGAGCTCGTCGCGGCGGTACACGTATCCTGTGGGGTTGCCGGGGTTGCAGACCAGCACCGCCTTCGTGCGGGGGGTGATGCGCGCTTCAAGTTCCGCAATAGGGGGCAGGGCAAAGCCGGATTCAATGCTGCTGGGTACCGACACGACCTTTGCGCCGAGCGCTTGCGCGAATCCGAAGTAGTTGGCGTAGTAGGGTTCGGGAATAATTACTTCGTCACCTGGATCCAGCATGCTTCCCATGGCGAACGAAAGGGCTTCGGAACCTCCGGTGGTCACGATGACGTCGCTGGCCTGAACGTCGAGGCCAATGCCCTGGTAGTAGCTCGCCAACCCGTTGCGGTAGCTCGCAAATCCCGGAGAGGGACTGTACTCAAGCACCCGAAGGTCGCTGCGCTTGACCGCCTCAAGGGCTTCGGCTGGGCTCTCGATGTCCGGCTGGCCGATGTTGAGGTAGTAGATTTTGGTTCCGCGCTGGGCGGCCGCGTCGGCCAACGGAGCAAGCTTGCGGATCGGAGACTCGGGCATATGCTGCCCACGGATTGAAATCTTCGGCATAGTGGTGGCAAAGGTCAATAAAAAACCCGCAGCGCGGGCTGCGGGTTCATAACTTCTCGTGGGGCTGAACTTACTTGCTCACCTTTGAAGCAGGAGCAGTGTTAACGGGAGTCGTCTCGGCTGCTGCTACATCTTCTACGTTTCCTTTGATGGTCAAGACCTTAGTTGGCGTTCCGGCATTGCTGGTCACGGTAACGGTCTTTTGAAAGCGACCTACGCGGCGGGTGTCGTACTTCACTTTGATCGACGCTTTTTCGCCTGGTGCGATCGGAGTCTTTGGCCAAACAGGAACCGTGCAGCCGCATGAACCCACGCAGTTGGTAATGATCAACGGCTCTTTGCCCGTGTTCTTGAACACGAATTCGCGTTCGCCGTTTGCGTCCTTCTTAATGTTGCCGTAGTCAATCGTCTCTTGAGTGAACGAAATCTGGGGCGCGTTGGTGTTTGCCTCTTGGGCAAACGCAAAAGACGATGCCAGAACAACGGCAGCGGCAGTGAAAAAGTGCTTCATTTTGAATTTAAATTTTGTTGTTGACGAATCAAGCAGGGGCAAATGTAACCGATGCGGCAAAACTAACGCAAAAAAAATGCCACAAGGTTACCTTTGCGGTCCCTATGGAAATTCCTTCACAGTACGCTCCGCGCCAGGTTGAACAACGCTGGTACCAAACATGGCTCAAGCACAAGGCTTTTGCCTCGACTCCCGACCACCGTCCGGCCTACACGATTGTAATTCCGCCGCCCAACGTCACGGGGGTGCTGCACATGGGGCACATGCTCAACAACACCATTCAGGACGTGCTCGTGCGCCGCGCCCGCATGCGCGGATTCAATGCCTGCTGGGTTCCGGGGACCGACCATGCGTCGATTGCGACCGAGGCCAAGGTGGTGCAAAAGCTCCGCGCCGAGGGGATTAAAAAGTCCGACCTCAGCCGCGACGCCTTT
>JBIPMA010000157.1:0-3464 GCA_044369335.1 Schleiferiaceae bacterium
GTGGGTAGCAACCCACCGGTACCAGATTTTTGGACGCGCCAAGAAGGATCTTACAAGCTGTCCAGCACCGAGTTCATGGCGCGGACGGCCGCTGCGCTTTTCGCAAACTCCGCCGCTTCCTCAGCGTTGAGCTGGTAGTCTACAATCGACTCCCAACCGTTGGCGCCAATCACCACGGGAACACCCATGCAAATGTCGGATTCGCCGTACTCCCCCTCAAGGTAGACCGAACAGGGGAACACCTTCTTTTGGTCGCGCACAATGCTCGCCGTCAGGGCAGCACCTGCTGCACCCGGAGCGTACCATGCCGAGGTTCCAATCAATCCGGTGAGGGTTGCACCACCAACCATGGTCGCTGCTTTGACCTCGGCCAACTTCTCAGCACTGAGGTAGTTGCTCACGGGGCTGCTTTGATAGGTCGCCAAGCGGGTAAGCGGAATCATGGTGGTATCACCGTGTCCACCCACTACGGTGCCCTGTAGGTCGCTTGCTGGAACATTCATTGCTTCAGACAAGTAGTACTTGAAGCGCGCTGAATCAAGGATTCCGCCCATACCGATGATGCGGTTTTTGGGAAGTCCGCTCTGTTTGGCGGCCAAGTAGGTCATCGTATCCATCGGGTTTGAAATCACTACGATCACGGCCTCAGGAGAGTACTTCAACGCGTTGTCAACCACCGACTTCACGATGCCCGCGTTGGTTCCGATGAGCTCTTCGCGGGTCATGCCGGGCTTGCGCGGAATTCCGCTCGTGATCACCACCACTTTGGAACCCGCGGTCGCCGCGTAGTCGTTGGTGACTCCACGAACCATGCTATCAAACCCATGAAGGGTC
Organism: Schleiferiaceae bacterium; assembly: GCA_044369335.1. Taxonomy (GTDB): domain Bacteria; phylum Bacteroidota; class Bacteroidia; order Flavobacteriales; family Schleiferiaceae; genus TMED14. The sequence continues at coordinate 835 of JBIPMA010000157.1, forward strand.
GCCGTCTGGTTCATGTCCATGGCCTTGCCCTCGGCAAAGCCCTCTTTAATATCGAGAAGAACGATTTCTTTGGCGAGTTCCATGCGAACCATCGCCTCGGCACACGTAGCACCTACGTTTCCTGCGCCTACAACGGTAATTTTCATCAGTTTGGGGTATTAAAAAAGGGCCGCCGAAGCGACCCTTCAAAGGTAGTACGCAATCGCCTCGACTTATGCGTCGATTCGGGCGTAGCGCGCGTTTTTCTCGATGAACTCGCGGCGTGGCGGAACATCGTCACCCATCAGCATTGAGAAGATCCGGTCGGCTTCAGTAGCGTTGTCAATGGTCACTTGCTTCAGCGTACGCGCCTCGGGGTTGAGCGTCGTTTCCCAAAGCTGCTCTGAGTTCATTTCTCCAAGACCCTTGTAACGCTGAACTATGACACCCGTTTGCTCTTCGCCACCCAGCTCGCGGGCCACTTGGTCGCGCTGGGTTTCGTTCCACGCGTACTGCGACTTTTGCCCCTTCTTCACGAGGTACAAAGGGGGTGATGCGATGTAGACGTACCCGCGCTCCACCAATTCTTTCATGTAGCGAAATAGGAACGTAAGCACCAACGTAGCAATGTGCGATCCATCAACGTCGGCATCAGCCATGATGATGATTTTGTGGTAGCGAAGCTTCGCAGTGTTGAGGGCTTTGCTATCCTCTTCAGTTCCGAGGCTTACGCCCAAGGCCGTGAAGATGTTGCGGATTTCTTCGTTTTCAAAGATGCGGTGCTGCATGGCCTTCTCGACGTTCAGGATCTTACCGCGCAGTGGCAGGATGGCCTGAAAACGACGGTCGCGACCTTGCTTGGCCGTACCACCCGCCGAGTCACCCTCGACGAGGAAGATTTCGCACTGTGCGGGATCGGTCTCTGAACAGTCTGCAAGCTTTCCCGGAAGCGAATTGGACCCGAGCACCGTCTTGCGCTGCACCATCTCGCGGGCCTTGCGGGCCGCGATGCGGGCTTTAGCCGCGAGGACCACCTTAGACACGATGATGCGTGCCTCGTTGGGGTGCTCTTCGAGGTAGTTCGTGAGCATCTCGCCCACGATTCGGTCTACCGCACCTGAAACTTCGCTGTTGCCCAGCTTTGTTTTGGTTTGGCCCTCAAACTGTGGTTCCATCACCTTTACGCTGATGACCGCGGTCAAGCCTTCGCGAAAGTCGTCTCCGGCGACCTCTACCTTTTCTTTGGTCAAGATTCCGCTCTCGTCCGCGTACTTTTTGAGGGTGCGGGTCAGTGCACGGCGAAAACCTGCGAGGTGGGTACCACCCTCGTGCGTGTTGATGTTGTTGACGTACGAGTGAATGTTCTCGGCGTACGTGGTGTTGTAGGTCATTGAAACTTCAACCGGAATTCCTTCGATCTCGCCCTCCATGTACATTGGCTCGGGAATAAGGCGCTCGCGGTTCTGGTCGATAAACTCGGTAAACTCCTTCAAACCTCCTTGGCTGTAGAACTCTTCGGTGCGGAAGCTTCCGTCTTCCTGAACGTCGCGCTCGTCGGTAAGTTGAATGCGGATTCCGCGGTTCAAGTAGGCCAACTCGCGTAGGCGGGCTGCAAGAATGTCGTACTGGTAGACGCTCTCGTAAAAAATGCTGGTGTCCGGCTGAAAGTAGACAATGGTACCGCGGTAGTCCGAGGGACCCACCTCTTTGACGTCGTACATCGGCTTGCCGATGTTGTACTCTTGCTGGTACTCTTTGCCGTCGCGGTGCACATTGACGCGGAGCAAGGTCGAAAGTGCGTTCACACAACTCACACCTACCCCGTGCAGACCGCCCGAGACTTTGTAGGAATCCTTGTCAAACTTACCCCCAGCGTGCAGGACGGTCATAACGACCTCAAGCGCAGACTTGCCCTCTTTGGCGTGCATGGCCACCGGAATTCCGCGGCCGTCGTCTTTTACTGTAATGCTGTTGCCTTCGTGAATGACTACACTCACCTTGGTGGCATGCCCCGCAAGGGCCTCGTCAATAGAGTTGTCAACGACCTCATAGACGAGGTGGTGAAGACCTTTTTGGCCAATGTCGCCGATGTACATCGCGGGGCGCTTGCGCACCGCTTCTAAACCTTCGAGGACTTGAATGCTGTCCGCGCCGTATTGCTTGTTTTCGCTCATGATTCCGTAAAAATGGACTATCTACAAAGATAACCCACACCTCGCACCAGGGAGTCCATAAGCGCAGAAATTAGGCCCGTTTATCAACATTTTTTTCAACAGGTCGCACGAACGGCAACCTGTTGAGTTCCGGAGTCCTAAACGCTTAAAACTTGTAAACCAGGCCCAAATTTGCGCGAATTCCCTGAACGGGGTAGCCCATCCACCATTCCGCGCGCTGGTTGAGCAGGTTGTCGATGCGCACGACTGCGTCGAGTTGACTGTTGTACCGGTACTGTGCTCCGATGCGCACATCCATGAAGGCGGGCAAATCGTACTCCATCATCAATCCGCTTAACGTGGTGCGGGCGCCGCGAAGCACCATAGCTCCATCAAGGCGGATTTTGTCGCCAAAGTTGGCTCGCGCCTGGGCGCCCAACTCGTACTTGGGCAGGTGGTAGACGGCTTTGCCGTTGTCATCTTGGACTGCGAAGCGAA
>JBIPMA010000158.1:0-3463 GCA_044369335.1 Schleiferiaceae bacterium
AATCAAAGCTCGCACTGCGGGCTTCGACGCCTTCGTACTGGCCCTTGCGCACGTTGGCCAGGAGTCGAAATTCCGGATGGCGAGCATTGCGTGAATAAAACCATCCGCCGGCGGGAAGCTGGGTCAGTGCTTGGGCCACCCGTTCAGCGGACTGGTCGGCGAGCGCCGAATCCTCAGGCCTCAAAGCGACCAGCGGGCAGACGTCCACAGCGCCAATGCGCGGATGCGCTCCTTGGTGCGAACGCATGTCAATGTGGGCGGCAGCAGCACCGACCAAAGCGATGCACCCATTGACCACGGCTTCCGCGGGGCCGGCAAACGTGTACACCGTTCGGTGGGCGTCCCATCCCGCATCGCGGTGCCAGAGCTGCAGCTCAGGTACGGCTTGCAGTGCGGAACTCAGTGCGTCGAGCACCGCGGGTTCGCGCCCCTCGGATACGTTGGCGACGCATTCGAGCCATCCTGCCGGTGTCAGCACTACCAGGGTAGGTTTTGGGTTCCGCGCACAAAGTCAAGCAGAAGCATGGCGGCGGCTTTAGCTTGGCCGGGACGTTCGCCCTCAGAAGCGAAGTTCAGCGCCAGTTCGGTGAGGTGCACGTAGGCAACTTGACCGGTTTGTCCGGCGCGGTAGGCCAGTTCGCGAGCTTGAAGCCAGGTCCATCCGCTCGCCGTTTGAGCGCTCGACGGAGCGCCAGAAATTCCGTCCACGTCGATTTCGAGCCCAAATGGACCGATCTGCACGTGGCCAAGCATGCGGTCGAGCGCAGATTCCCAAGAGGTTTCGCCGCGCACCGCCCACGATTCAAACATTTCAAACGCCCAGCTAGGGGTGGACTTCAGTCGCTCAAGGCTCGCGGCATTCACCGCGTATTCGCTGAGGCCCAGCACCGCGTAGCGGTCGAGGTAGCCCCGCGAATGGGCGTAGCTGAATCCGTTGCCGCTGTGGCGCCCTTCGAGGTCGCGCACGTCGGGGTGCGGATCGAGGTTTAAGGCATGGACGGCTTTGCCGTGAGATTCAGAAGCTGCCCGCAAAAGGGGGAAGGAGTTGTTGTGCCCTCCGCCCACGACCAGCGGAACCAATCCCGCCTTCATCCACGGTAGTACGGCCGCATGAACGGCCTCGTCCACCTCATCGACGCTGCTGGCGTGGCGCAGATCTAGGATTCCGCCCCACGACACGTCGGTTCCGCGAACCCAGTCGTTGCACGGAATGTTCAGGAGCGCCCTAAAGACCGCTTCAGGGCTCTCTGAGGCACCGGGCCGTCCGCCGTTGGCGCGCACGCCCAAGTCTTCGGCAATGCCGAACAGTACAAACGGCGCCTCACCCAGTGGGGCGAGTTCATCGCCAAGGCGCTGCTCTCCGGCACGCGGCGTGTACAGGTGGGACCATGGATTATTGGCCATAAATCAGGGTTTGGGCAATTCGCTGTTCGTTGGTGTAGTAGGGGAGCTCGGCGTAGTCCGTCATGGGCTTGGTGAGGATGACGTGCGCGTCCATTCCGGGTTGAATGCGGCCCATTCGGGCTTCGGATCCCACCGCGTAGGCGGCGTTAGCCGTGAGCGCCGCAAGGCCTTCGTCGATCCGCAGCTTCATTTGGTGGGTAGCTAGACTCCAGGCCATTCGCAGGTCGCTTGACGGCGCGGAACCTGGATTGCAGTCCGATGCGATCGCCAGCGGCAAACCCGCATCAATGATCTGGCGCCCCGGCGTGTAGGGGATGTTCAAGAACAGCGAACAGTGGGGCAACGCTACCGGCATTGGACCGTCGCTGTGGGCCCAGGCTTGGGTTAGGCTCTTCAGGTCGGCCTCTGTGAGGACTTCCAGGTGGTCGACGCTGCGCGCTCTGGCCGACACCGACGCGTCAATTCCCCCAATGCTCTGAAATTGGTTGACGTGCGCTTTGAGCGGAATTCCGCGCTTCGCCGCGGCCTCGGCGAGCCGCAATAGATCGCTTGTGCTGAAGTAGTTGGCTTCGCAAAAGACATCGACAAAGTCCACGAGACCTTCGTCGGCAAGCGCCGGTAGCCACTGGTCGACGGCGGCGTCCACAAAGCTCTGGTGGTCCGCACCCTTGGGCAGGGCGTGCAGCGCCAGAAACGTAGCCCACAGCGGCATGGCTTGCAGTTCGCGGGCCCTGCGAACGACGCGGAGCATTTTGCGTTCCGCCTCAAACGTCAGTCCGTATCCGCTCTTGATCTCTGCGGCCACGGTGCCGGTAGCGCGGGCCGTTTCAAGCCGCTGCAGCAGCGCGTCCAGCAGCGCGGATTCGTCCGCGTTGGCGATAGCCGCTGCGGAATTCAAAATTCCGCCCCCCGCCGCCGCGATGTCGTGGTAGCTGGCGCCGTCGAGCCGCATGCGAAACTCCGTGACGCGCGGAGCCGCATAAACCAAATGCGTGTGGCTGTCAATAAACCCGGGAAGCATCCATTGGCCCGTGCACCGGCATACTTCCCAGCCCGCATCCTCAGAGGGGCAATCGTTCATCGAACCCAGTGCGGCAATTTGGCCATCTACAACCTCGACGAATGCGTCCTTAACAGCAGGAAGCGAGGCCATTTCAGCACCACGAAGTGGGGTCGTCGCGAGGGGTTGGGGGCTGCCGACTACGCCGGCGAGTTCGGTAAAGCGAATGCGCATGATACGAAGGTACGCTTCGCGTATTTTTGAAGGATGGCCGGCAACACTTTTGGTACGCAACTTCGCCTCACCACGTGGGGTGAGTCGCACGGCCCCGCAGTAGGTGGGGTGCTCGACGGATTTCCTTCCGGAATTCCGCTGGACCTCGCAGCAGTAGACGCGGAACTTGACCGCCGAAAGCCCCGCGGGGCGGCCGGAACGCCGCGCCGCGAGGCCGATTCCGTTGAGTGGCTTTCGGGGCTGCACCCTGAGTCCGACGCCCAAGGTCGTCGCCTCAGCCTTGGTACGCCGATCGCCTTTTTGGTGCGCAACCAAAACACCCAATCCGCGGACTACGCCGCCTTGGCGGATGTGTTTCGCCCGGGGCATGCCGACGCTACCTACCAAAGCAAGTACGGGATCCGCGACGTGCGCGGAGGCGGCCGAAGCTCGGCCCGCGAAACCGTCGCTCGGGTGATCGCGGGAGCCCTCGCCAAGCAACTTCTTGGTCCCTCAGTCACTGTTCGCGCGGCCGTCGAGCGCGCGGCCGGCATTTCAGCAAGCGATCCATCTAACTGGGATTGGAACCTGCGTGACCAGAGTGCCGTAGGGTGTCCGGATCTTGCGGCGTCTGCGGCCATCGAAGAGGAAGTAGCGCGCCGGCGCGGCGAAGGCGATTCGGCCGGCGGAGTGGTCTACCTCGAAGTTCTTGGAGTTCCCGCGGGCTGGGGCGAACCCGTATTCGACAAGCTGCATGCCGTGCTGGGTCATGCCTTGCTCAGTATTAATGCCGTAAAGGGCGTGGAATTTGGAGATGGATTCGCCGGCGTTGACCTACGCGGCAGT
>JBIPMA010000161.1:0-3381 GCA_044369335.1 Schleiferiaceae bacterium
GCGCGCCGAGCTCATCGTTCGGTTACATCCGGTTTAGCCAAAAACGTCGCAATACGTTCCAAGTACAATGACGGCTGTTCGAGCGCCATGCTATGTCCTGACTGTGCGACTATTCCGAGTTCTGAATTTGAAAACAAGTCTAGGTATTCTGCGGCATAGCCCCACGGCTGGTTGTCGCACTGAGCTTTAAGCACAAGCACCGGAACCTTGATGCTAGACAACGCTTCACGTTGGTTTTGAACATTCGCGAAGCTGCGAACCGTCATAATGTGCGCGTAGTAGCCCGCACCTGAGTATTCGGGCAACTTGGAATCAGCATAACAGACCGTGGACCGACTCAATTCACGATTCCATAGGTCCATGAATGAATCCATTTCCTTATCTGAAGCCCATTTGAATCCGAAATGGATCGCTGCGGCCTTTACCCATGAAACTCTCGGATTACTGGTTGTAGCATTGGCTTCCTCGTTCGAAAAGGTCGGCGAAACAAGACCAAGCTGCGGATCCGCAGTTCGATCATTCAAAACTTCATTGATCGGCAGTATGGGACCCGGAACTTCAAATACCACTTTTTCTATTCTATCATCCGAATAGTTTTGTAGGTAGTTCGCCACCAGCACCGAACCCCAAGAATGGCCAATCAGAATCACTTTCGGTGCGTCTATTTGCTCAATCACAGCGCGCAAATCGGCGCTGTGACGTGCAACCGAATATTCCGCGACATCGTACAACCGACTCGATTGTCCACTGCCTATTTGGTCGTAGAAGTAGAGATCGTGTCCGAGTTTGGCCAAAGGCTCAAGAGCCATAATATGTTCGGCTCGAACCGCACCACCCGGACCTCCGTGTACGTACAGAATAGGTGCTGAAGCACAATCTGAAGTGTGCAAAATGTGCGTGTAGGCTATGTGTGAGCCAGTCGGCAAATCCCAAAATTGCACACCGCTGCGAGGCACGAATTCATGCAAAGGGTACGACCGCGGAATCAGCACAAGGGAAAGCCCCAAGAACACAAAGGCGATGGCTCCGAAGGCCAGGTAGTTCCGAAGCGCGAACCTCATCGCTGCGTCGCGACGTCCTTAAGCATCGGCACGAAGCGAAAGCTCCCTAAATCCTCGTGGATCCACGCACTGTCAGGTCCGCGGCGAACGCGCAGCATGCGCTGTTCCGCTTCGACGTCACCCACTGGAACTACCAACACCCCCTCAGGCGCGAGTTGCGCTAACAGATCCTGAGGCAGTTCCGGAGCGGCTGCGGTAATGAGAATTCCATCAAAAGGCGCAAACGCAGGTAAGCCCTTGTACCCGTCCCCAAACTTTTGGGTAATGCGGCGGTAGCCCAGCTCGTCAAGCAGGCGTTTGCTATAGTCAAACAGCGCCTTCTGGCGCTCAATCGTGTAGACGCGGTAGCCCATCTCTTCAAGTACGGCGGCTTGGTAGCCGGAACCGGTTCCGATTTCCAGAATTTTCGCACCCTCGGCAAGGCCCAACGCGTCGGACTGGAACGCTACGGTGTAAGGCTGCGAAATGGTTTGGCCCGCGGCAATCGGGAAAGCAATGTCTTGGTAGGCAAACTCTTCAAACGAACTTTCAAGAAAGGCGTGGCGGGGAATCCGCCCCATGGCCTCAAGAACACGCTCATTTTTAATGCCTTTGCTTCGAAGCAGCGCGAGCAGTTGCTGTCGCTGGCCTTGGTGGCGGGGCAAATCAGGAGTCATAGGCCGAAAGTACAACCGTACCTTTGCACCGAATGCGACGGACCCAAAGACTTTTCCACATCCTTGCAGGGGCACTAGCCGTGGTGAGCACGAGCTGCGACCGCAACGAGGCCAAGCCTGTCGTCTACCTCGAGGTGGACAGTTTGACGTTGGCGCCCGACCCGAGCCGCGGAACCGCAAGTGCCCACGTGCGCTCCGTTTGGGTCGAATCTGAGGGCACCTACCTGGGGGTCTACCCCCTTCCTGCGCGCATTCCGCTTCCGGTGTCTAACCCAAACGCTACGGTGCGCCTCTACCCTGGCGTCGAAGTCAACGGAATCAGCAGCTTTCAAGCCCAGTACGAATTCTACGCGCCGTACACGCGAAATCTGAATTCCGCCTACGGCCAGACCGTAAAGTGGCCCCCGGGTGGTGCCGCGGTGCTGGCATACGAAAGTTGGGCACAAATCGTTAACGTAGAAGATTTTGAGTCGGCGGGGATTCAGTTTGCACCCACGCCGCGCAGCGACACCGTGTGGAACCGAACCCAATCCGAACGATTCCCTGCCCCCGCAGGTGAAAGCCACAACGCCAGTGGAATGGTTGTGCTGCGCCCGGGTCAAAACATTTTTGAGGCCATTACCCAGCAGGCCTACGTGCTTCCGAAGTCCGGTCAAAGCGTCTACCTCGAAATCAACTACAAATCCACCATGCCTTTTAGCATCGGGGTTGTAGCGAACGAGAACGGAACCAGCACCCAGCAAACCACAGTGACGTTTCGCGACAAGCGCGAGTGGTCAAAGGCCTACATCAACCTGGTGACCGAGGTTTCGGGATTCCCAGGAGCCGTGAACTACAATCTGTTTTTGGGCGCAGTGCGCACCAACCGCGAAGTGGCCGATACGCTGTGGATTGACAACCTCAAGCTAGTCTACCGTTGAGTCCGCGTGGATCGGCACTGAGGGCGACCGAACGGCGCTACACCTTGGCCTACCTCGCGGGCGACGTGGCAGCCGCGGGACTTGCCTACACGTGGCTCTACAGCTACCGCAAGGGCGTGGTCGAACCCGCTCGATTTGGCATCGAGTCCTTAGTGTGGGACGACTTTTATCCCTGGGGCATGTCGGTCACCGCAGTACTGTGGGTGGGTACGTTAGGTGTGGTGGGGCTTTACCAGAGCTTGCTCCGCAAGTCGCGCCTCACTGAATTAAGTCGCTTGGTCCAAACCTGGTTCTTTTTTGTCTTGGCCTTCTTTCTGCTGTTTTTGCTCGACGACTACGTTAAAAGCTACACGGCGTACTGGGGAACGATCAAGCGCTTTGGCGGAACCTTGATCGGCGTGAGCGCCCTAATCCGCCTCGCATTGGGAAGCCATATTCGCTGGCGCATTAGCCAGGGAAACCTGCACTTTCCGACCCTTTTAATTGGGGACCGTGAACTTTTGGAATCGCACTTGGACGACATAAAGCGTCATGCCGATTCTTCGGGCGAAGTCCTCGCGGGCTGGATGTCGGTGCACGGGAAGCAGGGCGACACGCTGTGCTGTGGCCTTCCGTTGCTCGGGAGCCCCAAAGAAATCGCTTCGTGGGCCCACCGCTTGGGCATCGAGGATGTAGTCGTCGCACTGCCTCAAGAAGAGCACCAACGTCTCACTCCCCTGCTACTCGACCTCGAAGAACTCGGGG
>JBIPMA010000251.1:0-3368 GCA_044369335.1 Schleiferiaceae bacterium
ACAGGTTGGAATAACTATAAGTTTACTCCGGCTCCAAATGTTGCGGACACACAATTATATGCACAATACACCACAACTCCTTGGGGATATGCTGCAAACAATGATTGGAATGTTGGTCAAATCACGGTTCAAAGAACTGACGCAGCAATCAACGGAGATATTGCTACTCAAAAATTTGTATTGAAAGACCAAAACACATATAATGATATTCATAAATTGGATTTATCATATGCAATTAATGATGCATCTGCTAATATATCACCAATAACAAGAAGCTCAACAAATATTTCATTAAGTGGTGTTGTTGGTAATACTTCACAATTTAAAGTGAAAGTTTTATTCCCACAAGGATATGCAATTACTGACCATAATGTTCAATTAATGAAATTAAAAACGGATGGTAGTGGTACAATTGATTGGTCACAACAACCAATTGCTCAATTACCTTTGGATGCAACAGGTGAAGCATTATTTACAACACAAGTTAAAGTTGGTGATAGTTTAGGAGTGTTTGTTAGTCCTGCGTCACAAAAGGCTTGGATGAATAATGTTATCACAGTTTCAGACGCATACAAAGCATTTTTAGGACATTCACAAACAGATATATCAGGAACTGCAAACTTCTTCACTTATCCAAATTTAGAGAAGAAAATTGGTAACATCACTAAAAACGATAACGTATTTAACGAATCAGATTCGTATTATTCATTTGCATATGTTATGGGTCAAGATGTTTCAACAAATGCGTTCATTCCAACACAAGCGGCAACTTCTTGGAGATGGCATAGTGGTTTATTAAATCAAGATTGGTTAGACGGTAATATCAAAAATAAAGTTACAATTGATACTCCTGTTAAAGAAGTATTTGCAGTTTACGCGTGGGGTGGTGACTTAAACTGGTCACATTCATCAGACCCTGCGGTAATTGCTAGTAGAATAAGTGCGGGTCAATACACAAACTCAGTGAATTCAATTAATACTAAGACATCGATGTCAACACAATCAATGTCATATAAAGCTGAGGCTGTTGAAACCGCTAAATTAAGTGTAACATCAACATTAGAAAATGGTAAGGTTGTATTAACCACAAACTTAACAAAAGAAGGATTGGCCGGATTGGAAGTTATTATGAACTATGATGATTCAAAATTAACATTGGATAATGTAATATTTGATGCGGGCTCAACAATAACAAACTTTTCAACACACAAAGACGGTAGATTAACTTTTGGTTCAATTGACCAATTGAAAACTGCAAGAATTAAGACAGGAACTCCGTATAAGTTGATATTCACACCAAAAACAACTTTAACAAATACCGCCGGTTTATTCTACTTTGTTTTATCTGATGCTGTTGATGCGAAAGGAAATAAAGTTGATTTAATCGTCGAGTAATATGAAGAAACTATTAGTAATATGTTTTTTACTAATTTCATTTTTAGGGTTCGGACAGAGTGTATCTGCTCCGGACTCTAAATCATTTTTACCATCTACAACGGGACAAGATGCTAGTGGATTTAGTTTAAGTGGATTTAACTCTACTGCAACGATATTAGCATCAATCAGTTTGGTTAATCCGCCATCAGGTACAACATTTTATTTAACCACAACAACAGGTTTAACGGCTGCAAGTGGTTTTACTTTAGTTGGTAATAAAACTCGTTTAGTGGTAACGGGAACGATGGCGAATATCAATACTGCTTTAACATCTCTAAAAGTAAATACAGGTTCGGTAAGAGGTAATGTTGCACTATCGGTAGCCGCAACTGTAAATCCAACGGGATATTTTTATAACGGAACAAATGGACACTTTTATAGACCAATATCAACCGGAGCAACATATACAAATGCTAGAACACTATCATCACAACAAACATTCAAAGGACAACAAGGATATTTAGTAACAATCACTTCAGCAGATGAAGATGCTTTTATTTTTAATAACGTACCTCAATCAAATATTTGGTTTGCATTAACTGATGAAGCAAGTGAAGCTAGATGGACAATTGATGCGGGCCCTGAAGCTGGAACTTTAATTAAAATAAATAACGGACAACTAAACGGAAACATTCCTGGTCAATATAATAACTGGGCACCCGGCGAACCAAACAATAGTGGTAACGAAGATTATGCAGTAACTAAATGGAATGGTTCTCAATGGAATGATTTACCAAACCATTTTTCAAATCCATATGTGATTGAATTTGGAACTTGGACTAATCCTGACGATGCAACATTTACAGAGTTTTATACAAATTCAGTAACACATTCAAACGGAGAGGTGTTAACCGCAAGATTCAATTTTGACTTTGGTGGTAATGTGGATGAAACTAAATTCACCGCCAAAGCAAATACTTTTGTAAATAATGTATGGGGTACAACAACTAACACATCGAGAGCAATAAGTGGATTGGGTAAAGTTGATATTACAAACGATTTAGACACCGCAAAAATATCTGATGGAATTAAAGCAACTATAGTTCCTGGACAGGTAGAATGGTCACTTATAAATCCATATGAAACATCAAGAAATGGGCATAGATTACAAATTGATGAACGAGTGTTCAGTGGGACTGGTGTTAACTTAAATAATGTAAAGTACGTAAAGTTATTTGATATATATGAAGGGCCAATTACACCAATGGATTTTAATGGATGGTGGAAACAATGGGTGGTTCCAGGAAATATTAATCTCGCTAACAAGGTTGCCGCAAGCTCATTTCAAAGTAATATAAGATTACAAGATGGATGGTATGCATTTAGAGCGGATTATTCGTTTACACCAAATACAATGTTTAAGCAGCACGGAATTGACTTATCATATACCAATCAAAATGATTTAAACACCTTATATAATAGTATTGTAACTGTTTCGGACGTGTTTATTGCATTTAAGGAATTATCAAACGGTGGAATATTTGGAAATGAGAGTGGATTAGAATTTACATCGGGTATTCAATTTATGAACGCAGATGTAGATGGTAATGGTATTTTTAATGAAGCGGACACTTACAAATTATTACAACATTTGACAGGTGTTGCACCGCTAACACAATATTCTACTTTGACTTATTTGATGAAATTATATGGTAAAACTGAATATGATGCAATAACTAAATCCAATTGGAGTAGTCAATTTAACTCAACAAGAAGTTTGTACCCATTTAATTTGAATAGTGGTACGTTGAATAACACTTACAACGTAAATGTAACTTGGGTCGGTGATGTGAATCTATCACATTCGGCTCGACAAACAACAAGTGGTGTTGCAAGTAATTCAATTAGAACTATGAGTTTATCAACTATGAGTTCATCAGTTCCTAATCAAATCGATGCAACTCTTATGGGTGAAAACATCGGTGGTAAAG
>JBIPMA010000162.1:0-3365 GCA_044369335.1 Schleiferiaceae bacterium
GAATCGCGAGGTAAATCGACGCGTCGTTGAGCTCAGGAAAGGGCAAGTGGTCTTGCAAAATCATGGCAAACACGGTGGGACTGACCTTGTCGATGTAAAACTTGCGAATGAAGTCCTTCTGTCCCTGAGTAAGGTCCTGCTCGTCAATAATTTTAACGCCCTGGGCCTCGAGCTGGCCCATGAGCGCGTCGTACACCCGCTCCACCCGATCGTTCAAGACGTTGACTTCATCTTGAATGGCCTGAAGCAGGTCTGTCGGGTTCCAACCGCCAAGGGTCTCCTTGACCTTCTTTTCGTCGGTCGACGATTCCATGCGCTGAATGCTCGCGTAGCGGACCCTAAAAAACTCATCGAGGTTGTTCGAGAAAATCCCTAAAAAGCGAATTCGCTCAATTAATGGGTTGCGCTCGTCTTCGGCCTCTTGAAGCACGCGGGCATTAAACTGCAGCCAGCTGAGGTCACGATTGACAAATCGAGAGCGTAAGTCGCTCATTTTTCCCATATTATAAAAGTATTACTTGAGGTTTTTTGGAAAATCAAAGTACCGAAGTTCGGCCTCGCTGCGCAAGTCCTTCCACGAAGAAATTGCAACGTCGAGTACGGCCACGCCCGCCGTGGGCATATTCTCAGTAAATCCCGGAACACAGTCTGAAATAAAGTCACTCATTCCCGGGTTGTGCCCAAAGAGCATGACGTGGTTTTGGTCGTCAGAAAGGCTCCGAACCACGTCCGCGATTCCGTCATGTGATGCCGCATACAGGGCGTCCACCACCCGAACATCATCGAGCGCCACACCCAGGGTGCGCGCAAAGATCATCGCGGTGTGCAGGGTGCGGGTCGCCGGCGAGGCGTACAAAACGGGTGACTCGTGCAGCAGTTCGCGGAGCCAGCCCGCCATGAGGTGCGCATCACGGATTCCGCGCCCTTTGAGCGGACGGTCCATATCGGGAAGCTCATGGTATTCCCACGAGCTCTTCGCATGGCGAACGAGGTAGATGGTTTTCATGGTTTGGGCTGATGCAAGGTGGCAAAGCACCGTGAACGCAACGTTAAGCCCAAATCAATTCTCGTGCCTTTTGACCTGATTCCAAAGCTCATCCCAAACCTCGATGGTTTGTTTGGCATTGGTCTGGCCACTCGCCGCGAGCACGGCTTCCATGGCTTGAAAGCGGCGCTTGAATTTGTCGTTGGCCTGAGCGAGGGACTGTTCGGGGTCCCATCCGCGGTGGCGGGCGTAGTTCACAAGGGCAAACATGAGGTCGCCAAACTCTTCTTGAGCAGCCGCTTCAGTGGGGGCCGTCTGAAGTTCAACAAGCTCTTCTTCGACCTTTGCCCACACGCCGTCAATCCGACTCCGCGCACTTTGTCCTGCATGCGGTAGGCCTTGACCAGTGCCGGCAGGGCCTTGGGCACCCCTTCGAGCACTGATTTTTGGTCCGCGGAACCCTTTTCAGCGAGCTTAATCGCCTCCCAGTTAGCCTTGACCGCGTCGGCGTCGTCGGCCTTGACGTCGCCGTAAATGTGCGGATGCCGGCGAACCAATTTGTCGCAGACGCCATTCAGCACATCGGCCACATCGAAGTGACCCTGTTCGCTCGCGATTTTGCTGTAAAACACCAAATGCAGAAAAAGGTCTCCGAGCTCTTTGCCGAGCTCGGGCCAGTCGCCCGAATCAATGGCATCTGCGAGTTCGTAGGCCTCTTCAAGGGTGAGGATGCGCAGCGTCTGCTCGGTCTGCACGCGATCCCAAGGGCACTGGGCCCTCAAGTCGTCCATTATGTCGAGCAGGCGACCAAAGGCAGCAAGCGCTGCAGTGCGGTCGGGCTTATTCGCCATCCTCGGTTTTGGGGGCTGCCTTTTTCTTGGCGGCCTTGGGCTTGGGGGAGTCTGCTGCCTCGGGGGCTGCTTCACTACCAGCGGCAAAGAAGTTGTGGCGCACCAGCGCGTTGTACCACTGAAAGAACTTGCGCATGTCGCTGACGTACACGCGGCTGTCGTCGTAGTCAGGGACGAGCTTAGCGAACTCTGCCATAACCAAGGCGCTGTCGGCATTGTGCGGAACCGCTTCCTGACCCTTGAGCACCGCTCCTACGGCCGCGAGCACTTCGCGGAGCGGACGCTCACCTTCAATCGTGTAGAGCGCCATCTCGTCGAGAACGTGGACCTGCTGGCGTGCTGAAGCGCTCACGCGGGTACCGCCGCCGAGCGGTTCCGCCACGAGGCCGGTGCGGGTTGATGCAATCAGTTGGTAAAGGCCGGGGCGTCCCGCAATCGCGAGCACGTGCTTGAGGTCATTCATTGGATTTAGCTTGGATTTGCTGCAAAAGAAGGGAGTCCGCATTGGCGCGGGTTAGCTGGAGCATGGTGTCGACGCGGCCCGCCCAAGGATGCTGGGGGTAGCGCTGTACAAACAGTTCATAGGCCTGGGCGGCGCGAATTTGGTCGCCCAAACCCACATCAAAGGTTGTTGCTACCGCAAACAGTGCACGCGGGCCAAAGCGGTCGGGAAGCGAGTCCACCACCCTCATGTAGTGGCGAATGGCAAAGAGGGCTCGGCTCGGAATCTGCGCCTCGAGGTCTCCCGCGGCAAGCTGGTAGCGCGCCCAGAGCGAATCGTCTTCAGATTCCGCCGCCGCCTGCTCGAGGCGGGCCACAATGGCGTACGAGCCCAATGAATCCGTGGCCCAGTTGCTTCGGGCCGTCATGTCGGCGATGGCCTGCTCTCCGTCGACGCCGGGCGTACAGGCAGCTAGCAGTACTACTGCGACTAGACTGAGGTACTTGTTCATGCTACGTTGAATTTCATGCGGTAGTTTGAGCTGACTTTGCCCGCAGCAATGTCTTTGAGGCGACCTTGAATGAGGCGCTTTTTCAGCGGACTCAGGCGGTCCGTAAAAAGAACACCCTCGATGTGGTCGTACTCGTGCTGAATGATGCGCGCTGGAACTCCTGAATAAGTCTCTTCGTGCCACTGACCTTCGAGGTCCTGGTACTTGATGCGCAGCGTGGGCTTGCGGGCGACTGACTCGTGCAAGTCGGGAATGCTAAGGCAGCCCTCTTCAAAGGCCCACTCGTCCCCGGATTCCTCGAGGATGTGCGCGTTGACAAACACCTTTTTAAACGACTTAAGTACTTCGGCATCTTCGGCGTTGTAGGGGTCTTCGGCAAACGGGGATCCGTCCACCACAAAAACACGGGTACTGAAGCCAATTTGTGGGGCGGCGAGCCCGACGCCTTTTGAGGCGTACATCGTTTCAAACATTGAATCCACAAAGCCCGTGAGTTCGGCACTGGGACAGTCCACTTCTTTGGCTCGGCGCTTCAGCACCGGCGATCCATACGCCACAATCGGATAAACCATGGCG
>JBIPMA010000164.1:0-3311 GCA_044369335.1 Schleiferiaceae bacterium
AAGCACGTGCTTGAGCACGTGCTTCCATATCTGTCAAGCGGCAAGCCCGACCGTCAAGCGGTCGCTCGCTGGGCCGCTCAGGAATTGGACTTGCGGTAGTCCTCTAAGAACTTCTCGAGGCCGAGGTCGGTCAGCGGGTGCTTCAAGAGGGCCGTGATGGCGCTCAATGGGCCGGTCATGACGTCGGCTCCGATGGTAGCGCATTCGATGATGTGCATCGGGTGGCGTACGCTGGCCGCGAGGATCTCGGTGTCGTACCCGTAGTTGTCGTAAATGGTGCGGATTGTCTCAATCAAGCCCAAACCGTCGGTTGAGATGTCGTCGAGGCGACCGATGAATGGTGACACGTAGGTGGCGCCTGCCTTGGCGGCCAACAAAGCCTGGCCCGCGCTGAACACGAGGGTGCAGTTGGTCTTGATTCCGCGGTCGCTGAAGTAGCGAATCGCCTTGACGCCTTCTTTAATCATCGGAACCTTAACCACAATCTTGGGGTCGATTTCGGCCAAAAGCTCGCCTTCGCGAACCATTCCGGCGAAGTCGGTCGAGATGACTTCAGCGCTCACGTCGCCTTCAACGATGTCGCAAATTGCCTTGTAGTGCTTGAGAATGTTGTCGGTTCCTGAGATGCCTTCTTTGGCCATCAGAGACGGGTTCGTCGTAACGCCATCAAGGATTCCCATGTCGTGGGCTTCTTTGATTTCGGCAAGGTTTGCGGTGTCGATGAAAAATTTCATGGCAATAATTCGGGGTAACGGTTTTAGTCCGCCCAAAGGTCGGGCTATTTTTGTGGTATGCAACCCCAACCCGCTTCTGATTTTTCTACTGAACTCCTTCGCGACTACCGCCTCGGAATCGTGAGCCGTGAATGCTCACTTTTGGGCCGCAAAGAGGTTCTCACCGGCAAGGCCAAGTTTGGCATTTTTGGCGACGGCAAAGAGCTCGCGCAACTCGCGTGGGCGCGCGTCTTTCGCGACGGCGACTTCAGAAGCGGGTACTACCGGGACCAAACGTTTATGTTGGCGATTGGGGCCCTCACGCCCCAGCAGTTCTTTGCCTCACTCTACGCCGACACCGACGTGGAGCGCGAGCCCAGCAGTGCCGGACGCCAAATGAACGGCCACTTCGCCACCCGCACCCTTAATGCGGACGGATCGTGGAAGCGCCTCGTCGACCACAAAAACGTTTCGGCGGACATTTCGCCCACGGGCGGGCAAATGCCGCGCCTCCTCGGGTTGGCCCAGGCCTCGAAAGTTTACCGCGCTCAGGGCATCGACAACGGATTTAGCCGCAAGGGGGCCGAGGTCGCATGGGGCACGATCGGCAATGCCTCGTCGTCTGAAGGTCTGTTTTGGGAAACCATCAACGCGGCGGGGGTACTGCAGGTTCCGATGGTAGCCCTGGTTTGGGATGACGAGTACGGAATCTCAGTGCACGCCGAGCACCAGACCACCAAGCAGAATATTTCAAGAATCCTCGCCGGATTTCAGCGCCAGGCTGCGACCAAAGGCCAGGCAGAAGAGAAGGGCTACGAAATCATTGTCGCCCGCGGCTGGAACTACGCCGAGCTCGTCGCCGCCTTTGAGCACGCCGAAAAAGTGGCCCGCGAAGAGCATGTGCCCGTACTGCTTCACGTGCGCGAAATGACCCAGCCCCAGGGGCACAGCACCTCGGGTTCGCACGAGCGCTACAAGTCCAAAGAACGCCTCGAGTGGGAACAGGAGTACGACTGCCTTCGCCAGTTTCGCCTCTTTTTGGAGTCCAACAAGATCGCCAAGGCCAAAGACCTCGACGCCCTCGAAGAGGCCGCCCGTGCCGAAGTGCGCGACGCCATGAAGGCTGCATTTGAGGATTTTCTGCAGCCGTTGAAGCGCACCCGCGACCAGGCAGTGGCGTGGCTCGAAGAATTGGGCGCCGAAGACCTCGCTGCCCCGCTGAGGGCCGACAAGGCTCCGCTCCGCCGTGATTCAGTGGCTGCCGTGCGCAAAGCCATTCAGCGCCGCAAGGCGGACGGGCTTGACGCCTTAGGGGCTCCGCTCTGGGTCGAAACCCAGCTCAAGCAAGCCGCCCACGACTACGCCAGCCAGCTGCACAGCGGCACTGCGCTCAAAGTTCCCGTCGTGGCCCCCGAGTTTGCGCCCGACGCCCCACAGGTCGACGGACGCGTCGTGCTTCGCGACAACTTCAAAGAGCTGTTTACGCGCTACCCCGAAACCATGATTTTTGGCGAAGACGTCGGCCACATCGGCGACGTCAACCAGGGCCTCGAGGGCATGCAGGCTGAATTCGGAACCGTGCGCGTCAGCGACACCGGAATCCGCGAGGCCACCATCGCCGGCCAGGGCATCGGATTGGCCATGCGCGGACTGCGTCCGATCGCCGAAATCCAGTACCTCGACTACTTGCTCTATGCCGTGCAAATCCTATCTGACGACTGTGCGACCGTGCGCTGGCGTTCGGCGGGAGGCCAAAAGGCTCCGCTCATCGTGCGTACCCGCGGACACCGCCTCGAGGGCGTGTGGCACAGCGGATCCCCCATGCAGCTCTTGCTCGGATCCCTTCGCGGAATGTACCTCTGTACCCCGCGCAACATGGTCCAGGCCGCAGGCATGTACAACACCCTGCTGCAGGCCGACGAGCCCGCCGTGGTCATCGAGTGCCTCAACGGCTACCGCCTCAAAGAGCAGCTGCCCACCAACTTGGGTAGCTTCACCGTGTCCTTAGGTCGTCCTGAAATTCTTCGTTCCGGAACCGACGCCACCGTCGTGTCCTACGGATCCACCCTGCGCATCGTCACCGACGCAGCTACTGAGCTCGAGCGCTTCGGAATCTCGATCGAAGTCATCGACGTGCAAACTCTTCTGCCGTTTGACTTGGACGGAGCCTGCGTCGCCTCACTGAAGCGCACCAATCGCCTGCTGGTGGTCGACGAAGACGTTCCGGGCGGTGCCGCTGCCTACCTCATGCAGCAAATCCTCGAGGAGCAGGGCGGGTACCAGCACCTCGACGCCGCACCCCGCACCCTCACCGCTAAGGCCCACCGACCCGCCTACGGATCCGACGGCGACTACTTTTCAAAGCCCAGCGCTGAGGACGTGGTCGAGGCGGTGCTGGAGTTGGTGGCTGAGTAGCGAGGTTGGCTTTTTGGCGAGGTTGGCGAGGTTGGCTCGTTAGCTTTTTGGCGAGGTTGGCGAGGTTAGCGAGGTTGGCGAGGTTGGCTCGTTCGCTTGTTTGGGAATCAAACACTCCATGTATCCACTAATTCGGCAAATTGTGTAATTTTGCGGTATTACCACCCCTTAAGTCAGCAACGA